>NZ_SSXB01000017.1:0-103160 GCF_021698995.1 Blastococcus sp. KM273129
TGCGGAGCCACGGGGGCCTGGGGGGCCGCCTGCGGCGCGGGGGCGGACGGACGCGGCGCGGGCGCGCTCGGACGCGGGGCGGCTGCCCCGTCGTTGCCGCCGCCGGTGGCGGCGCCGAGCGCCTCACGCAGCCGCCGGGCCACGGGGGCCTCGACGGTGGAGGACGCGGACTTCACGAACTCGCCCTGCTCCTTGAGCTTGGCGAGCACGGTCTTGCTGTCGACACCGAACTCCTTGGCGAGTTCGTGTACGCGGGCTTTGCCTGGCACGGGTCTCCTCTTGGTGAGGCCGGCGGCTTGCCCGCTCGACCTCGTCGTCAGTGGCGCATGGTCATCGTGAGAACTTCACGGCTGAGTCATCCGACGGTGTCCTGTCAACGTGCGGACCGGCCTGGTGCCGGCCCGACTGGGTACTGCTCCCGCCCGCTCCCGACCCGCTCCCGGCGGCCTCCGGAGAGACACCCAGGACGTGGGCCCGGAGCGGACCGACCTCCACCGGGGCGCTGGTGCGCAGCGCCCGCGGGAAGGCCCGGCGTCGCTCCGCTGCGCGCAGGCACTCCGCCGTCGGGTGCAGCGAGGCACCTCGACCGGGGAGCCGCCGACGCGGGTCGGGGACGAGGTCCCCGGCCACGACGACGACGCGCAGCAGGTCGTCGACCGACGCGCGCTCCCGGCACCCCACGCAGGTGCGGACCGGGTTCGACGTTTCGGCCATCCGCAACTCTAGCGCGTGGCGGGTCCGCGTTGTTCCGCGCGGCGGGGAGCCGAACGCGGACCACCCGCCGGCGCCTGCCCCCGGGCCCCGGGGGCGCCGGCGCGCGACCCGCCCGGGGCGGGCGGCAGGCCCGAGCGCAGCGGCGGGCGGCCCACCCCGGGCGACGGGGTCGAGCCGGCCTCGTCGTCCTGGGCGTCGCTGCGGATGTCGATCCGGCAGCCGGTCAGCCGGGCGGCGAGGCGGGCGTTCTGACCCTCCTTGCCGATCGCCAGCGACAGCTGGTAGTCGGGCACCACCACGCGCACCGCCTTGGCCTGCGGGTCGACCAGCTCGGCGCTGGACACCCGGGCCGGGCTGAGCGCGGAGGCGACGAAGGACGCCGGGTCGGCCGACCAGTCCACGATGTCGATCTTCTCGCCGTGCAGCTCGCTCATGACGTTGCGCACCCGCTGGCCCATCGGGCCGATGCAGGCGCCCTTGGCGTTCAGCCCGGGCACGGAGGTGCGCACGGCGATCTTCGACCGGTGCCCCGCCTCGCGGGCGACGGCGACGATCTCGACGCTGCCGTCGGCGATCTCGGGCACCTCGAGGGCGAAGAGCTTGCGCACCAGGTTCGGGTGGGTGCGCGAGACGGTGACCTGGGGCCCGCGGTAGGTGCGGGAGACGGTGACGACGTAGGCCTTCAGCCGGCTCCCGTGGGGGTAGGACTCGCCCGGCACCTGCTCCGCGGAGGGCAGCACCGCCTCGACCTTGCCGATGTCGATCATCACGATGCCGCTGGCGTTGCGGCGCTGGTCGGCCTGCACGATGCCGCTGACGATGTCGCCTTCCTTGCCGGCGTACTCGCCGAAGGTCTGCTCGTGCTCGGCGTCGCGCAGCCGCTGCACGATGACCTGCTTGGCGGTGCTGGCGGCGATGCGGCCGAAGTCCGAGGGGGTGTCGTCCCACTCGCGGACGACCTCGCCGTCGGGGCCGAGCTCCTGCGCGAGCACGGCGACCTCGCCGCTCTTCCGGTCGACGTGCACGCGCACGTGCTTGGCCGCGCCGTCGGCGTGCCGGTAGGCGGTGACCAGGGCGGTCTCGAGCGCCTCGATGACCGTGTCGACCGGGATGCCCTTCTCCCGCTCCACCGCCTTCAGCGCGGTGACGTCGATGTTCACTTCTCTCCTCCGTCGTCGTCCGCGAGCCCGGCCTGGTCCAGGTCGTCGTGCTCGGCGGCGTCGTGCTCCGCGATGTCGTCCGCGGTGTCGTCGGTGCTGTCGCCGGGCTCGTCCGCCCGGCCGAACTCGACCTGCACCCGCCCGGCCCCGAGCTCGGCCCAGGGCAGCCGGCGGGGCTGCGGGGGGCGCTTCTTCGCGCCCGGCTTGCCCTTCGCCTCGACGGCCAGCGTCACACCGTCCTCCTCCACCGCGGTGATCCGCCCGGTGAGCTGCTCGGTGGACCCGGCCGGGCCGGCGGTCACCACGACCAGCCGCCCGGTGTTCCGGCGCCAGTGGCGCGGCTCGGTGAGCGGCCGGTCGACCCCGGGGCTGGTCACCTCCAGCACGTAGGGGGTGCGCCCCATGCCGTCGTCGTTGCGGTCCAGCACGTCGGAGACCGCGCGGCTGACCTCGGCGATGTCGTCGAGGGTGACGCCGGCGTCGCGGTCGACGACCACGCGGACGACGCTGCGCCGGCCGGCGGGGGTGACGACGAGCTCCTCGAGGTCGTACCCCGCCTCGGTGACGACCGGCCGGATCCAGCCGGTGAGCCGGTCGGTGGCGGGGTCGCTCCGCTGGGTTCCGCGAGAGGCGGACACGCTGGCCTCCTCAGGCTCGTCGGCGGCACGGTGCCGTGCGCGCAGTTCTGCGGCCCGGCGCCGCGGACCTGCGTCGCTGGCCGGGCCCGGTGTCGAGGGGAAGTGCTCAGGCTACCGCCCGTCCCGGCGCCCCGGCCCGGCGCGGTGGGGCCCCGGCCGCCCGGGTACCCACCGCACCGCCGCGGGGCGACGACGGCGTGCGGCCGACGTCACGGTGACGCGGCGCGCCCGCCCGCGCCAACGCCCGGCTGCCGGCACCACCGGCTGCGAGGATGGGGGTGATGTCCTCCACCCCCCGTCCCGGCCCGCGGACGCTGACCCGCCGGACCCTGCTGGTGGCCTCCGCCGCCGGGCTGGCCGTCGCGGCGACCGGGTGCACCTCCTCGCCTCCCGTGGCCGAGCGCGACACCGTGACCGGCGCGCAGGCCTCCGAGCTGGCCGCGCAGGTCGCCGTCCAGGAGACCCTCGTGGGGGCGTACGAGACCGCGTTGGCCGCCGACCCCTCGCTCGCCGCGGCGGCCGGCGTCCTCGCCGACCAGGCCGGCGAGCAGCTCGATCGGCTGCGTGCGGCCGCCCCCGGCAGCAGCCCGTCGGCCACCCCCCCGGTGGACGCACCGGCGGGCGGGGACGCCCGGGCCTGGCTGCGCACGCAGGTCGCCGCCGCCGCCTCGTCGCACGCCGACGCCGCCCTGGGGCAGACCGGCGCGCGGGCGGCGCTCCTGGGCTCCATCGCCGCCGGCCTGGGCGGCCACGAGGCACGACTGGCATGACGGAGGGCCGCCATGGCTGACGACGAGACCACCGGCACCGCGGCCGAGGACGCCGCCCTGGACGCCGCGCTGGCCGCCGAGCACGCCGCCGTGTGGGGGTACGGCGCGGTGGGTGCGGCGCTGGGTCCGGAGGACCGCGGCACCGCCGCCGCCGCCGAGGCGGCCCACCGCGAGGTGCGCGACCGGCTGATCACCCTGCTGGACGCGCGGGGCGCCGACCCGGCCGCCCCCGAGGCGGGCTACGAGCTGCCCTTCCCGGTGCTCTCGCCGGTGGATGCCGCCGCCCTCGCCGTCGTGCTGGAGGAGGGCGTCACCGCCGCCTGGGTGCGGGTGCTGGACCGGGCGGTGGAGCGGACCACGCGGGGGCTGGCCGTGGCGGAGCTCGGCGCCGCGGAGGTGCGGGCCGTCGGCTGGCGCGAGGCCGCGGGGCGGACGCCGGTGACCAGCGCCCTGCCCGGCCTGCCCACCGGGTAGCCACGGCGCGTCAGCCCAGGGCGCCCAGGAAGACGTCGGTGACGGCGACCGCGGCGCTGCTGGACTGCCCGGCCTCCACGAGCGTCGCGAAGGCGATGTCGCCCTGCGGGCCGCCCAGCTGGTAGCCGGTGAACCAGCCGTGCGACTCCGGCGGGCTGGCCGTGCCGAACTCCGCGGTGCCGGTCTTGCCGTGGACCTCGCCCCGGTCGGCCAGCGCCTGCGCGGTGCCCGAGAGCACGACCTGCCGCATCATCGGGCGGAGCGCGTCGAGCACCGCGGCCGCCGGTCCGGCCGGCACCGGCCCTGCCGCCTCGGCCCCCACGACCTCCACCGGAGCGACCGGGGTCCCGCCGGCGATGCCCGCGGCGACCAGGGCCAGCTGGGCGGGGCTCACCAGCACCCGGCCCTGGCCGATGGCGTTCGCCGCCTTGGTGGTGCCGGTGCTGTCGCGCGGGACGCTGCCCCCGAAGACGTCGACCGGCAGGTCCCAGTCGGTGCCGAGGCCGTAGGCGGCGGCCGCGTCGGCGAGCGCCGCGTCGGGCAGCTCGAGCGCCTGCTGGATGAACGTGGTGTTGCAGGACTGCGCGAAGGCCTCGGTGAAGGGGACGGTGCCGAGGTCGAACTGGTCCTGGTTCTCGAACTCCCGGCCCTCGACGACCGTCGTCGCCGGGCAGGGCACCGGCGTCTGCGGGGTCAGGCCGCCGTCGCCGAGCAGCGCGGTCGCGGTCACCGCCTTCATGCTCGACCCCGGCGGGAACTGCCCGGTGAGCGCGTTGGCGGGGTTGGCCGCCTCGTTGGAGGCGACGGCGAGGATCTCGCCGGTCCCGGGGCGCACGACGACGAGGTGCGTGGGCAGGGGCTCGGTGGCGACGGCGGTCTCCGCGGCCGTCTGGATCGCGGGCACCAGCGGCGTCTGGACCGGCTCGCCCGCGACGGGCGGCACCGCGGCGATCTCGCGGCCGGTGTCGCCGGTGGTCTCGTCGGTGCTGGCCACCGCGACGGTGAAGCCGGCGGTGCCGCTGAGCTGCTCCTGGTAGGCGCGCTGCAACCCGGAGAGCCCGAGCTGGTCGCCGGCGGCGTAGCGGGGCTCCCCGTCGACCGCGGTCTCCTCCAGCAGCTCGGCCGTCGCCGGGCCGACCCGGCCCAGCAGCGCGACGGCGAACCGGGGTGAGGGGGCCAGCAGCCGGGTGTCGGTCGGGAAGACGGCGCCGGGCAGGTCGAACACCTGCGCGCGGATCTGCTCGAACTGCGGCCGGCGGAGGTCGATCACCGGCACGAACTGCCCCTCGGGTGCGGCCTCGACGTCGGCGACGATCTCCTCGGCGGCGATCCCCGTCGCGGCCGAGAGCCCCGCCGCCAGCGCCGGCAGGTCGGTGACCCGGGCGGGGTCGACGCCGACCCGGACCACCTCGGTCGGGGTGAACAGCGGCGCGCCGGAGGCGTCGGTGATCGGCGCCCGTTCCGGCAGCTGCCGGTCGAGCACCAGACGCTGCCCCTCGCCCAGCTCGGGGTGGACGAGGGCCGGCTCGGCGACCACCTCCCACGCGTCCTCGCCCTCGCGCAGCCGCAGGGTGCCCTGGTAGCCCCACCCGGGCGCGGCCTCCAGGTCCCAGGTGGCGGTCCAGCCGACGGTGGCGAGGTCGTCCTCGACGGCCACCTCGCCGACCTCCGCGGCCAGCTCCGCGCCGGGCAGGTCCCCGGCCGTCTGCTCGAGCAGCGCGGTGGCGGCGGCGGGGTCGGTGGTCGCCGCGGCCGCGGCGGCGAGGTCACCGGCCGACCAGTCCGCCAGGAAGGACTCCGCGGCCGCCCGGACGTCGTCCTCGCTGCCCGAGCAGCCGGCCAGCAGCGGCGCGGCGAGCAGGACGGGGATCAGCAGGGCCGGGGTCGGGCGGGTGCGCACCGGCACAGGTTCCCAGACGTCACCGACCGTTCAGAACAGGACGCTGGCGTACTCGCCGACCTCGCGGAACCCGACGCGGCGGTAGGAGGCGCGCGCCCGGGTGTTGTAGTCGTTGACGTAGAGGCTCACCACCGGGGCGATGGCCGCGCGGGCGTACTCGACCACGGCGGCGGTGCAGGCCGTGCCGATCCCCCGGCCGCGCAGCGACGGCGCCACCCAGACGCCCTGCACCTGGCAGGCCGCCCGGCACACCGCGCCGATCTCCGCCTTGAACAGCACGCGCCCGTCCTCGATCCAGGCCAGCGACTGCCCGGCCCGCACCAGCTCGTCCACCCGCGCGCGGTAGCCGGCGCCGCCGTCGACCCGGAGCGGGCTGACCCCGACCTCCTCGGTGAACATCGCCACCGCGGCCGGGAGCAGGACGTCCAGCTCGTCGGTGCGCACCGGCCGCACCCGCGGTTCGGGGGCGACGGCGGGCGGCCCGTCGATCGCCAGCAGCGGTTGCCGGGGGCGGTGGTCGCGCGCCGGCCCCCACGCCGGGGCGAGCAGCTCCCACAGCGGCGCCACGGCGGCGGAGGGACCCACGATGGTGGAGCAGCGGCGCCCGGCCCGGCGGGCCCGCTCGGCGAAGGCGACGGCGGCGGCGCGCTCGGTGCCGGGCAGGGCGAACGGGATCAGGTTCGCGCCGGCCAGGCAGACCGCGTCGAGCTCGCGGCCGGTGCCGATGCCCCAGAGCGGCGCGCCGAGGGAGACCGCCGCGGTGCCCGCCGCCTCCACCCGGCCGGCGACGACGCAGGCCGCGACCGGGTCCGTGGCCAGCAGCCGGAGCACGGTCGGCTCGTCGGCCTCGTCCAGGACGCGGGCGGCAGGCGTACGGAGCACGGGTCAGCTGACGGTGACGACCGGCGGCCCGGAGGGCTCACCGGCGTCGACGTGCTCTCCGGCGATGCGCATGGCCTCCTCGATCAGCGTCTCGACGATCTGCGACTCGGGCACGGTCTTGATCACCTCGCCCTTGACGAAGATCTGACCCTTGCCGTTGCCCGAGGCGACGCCGAGGTCGGCCTCGCGGGCCTCCCCCGGCCCGTTGACGACGCAGCCCATGACGGCGACGCGCAGCGGCACCTCCATGCCCTCCAGGCCGGCGGTGACCTCGTTCGCGAGCTTGTAGACGTCGACCTGCGCGCGCCCGCACGAGGGGCAGCTGACGATCTCCAGGCCGCGCTGCTTGAGGTTCAGCGACTCGAGGATCTGGTTGCCCACCTTGACCTCCTCGGCCGGCGGGGCCGAGAGCGAGACGCGGATGGTGTCGCCGATGCCCTTGCTGAGCAGGGCGCCGAACGCGACCGCGGACTTGATCGTGCCCTGGAAGGCCGGCCCGGCCTCGGTGACGCCGAGGTGCAGCGGGTAGTCGCACTGCGCGGCGAGCAGTTCGTAGGCCCGCACCATGACCACCGGGTCGTTGTGCTTGACCGAGATCTTGATGTCCCGGAAGTCGTGCTCCTCGAACAGCGAGCACTCCCACAGCGCCGACTCGACCAGGGCCTCCGGCGTCGCCTTGCCGTACTTGGCGAGCAGCCGCTTGTCCAGCGAGCCGGCGTTGACGCCGATGCGGATGGGGATGCCGGCACCCTTGGCCGCCTTCGCGATCTCCCCGACCTTGTCGTCGAACTTCTTGATGTTGCCGGGGTTCACGCGGACGGCGGCGCAGCCGGCGTCGATCGCGGCGAAGACGTACCGCGGCTGGAAGTGGATGTCGGCGATCACCGGGATCTGCGACTTCCTCGCGATGATCGGCAGCGCCTCGGCGTCGTCGGTGTCGGGCACCGCGACGCGCACGATCTGGCAGCCCGAGGCGGTGAGCTCGGCGATCTGCTGGAGCGTGGCGTTGATGTCGGCGGTCTTCGTCGTCGTCATCGACTGGACGCTGACGGGGAAGTCGCTGCCGACGCCGACGCCGCCGACGTCCAGCTGCCGGGTCTTCCGGCGCGGAGCGAGCACGGGCGGGGGCGCAGCGGGCATGCCGAGGCCGACGGGGATCGCCATGGGTCCAGTATCCCCTGCCCGGGCGTCCGCGCCGGTGGAGCGGCTGTGAGGTGCGCCCGCCCGGCCGTCCCGGATCACCCGGCCAGCCGCACCGGGTTGACGACGTCGGCGATGAGCAGCAGCAGCGACAACCCGAGGAAGAGCCCGGCGACGGCGTAGGCCACCGGCATCAGGCGGGCGATGTCGAAGGGCCCGGGGTCGGGCCGCCCCCGCAGCCGGGCGACCGTCGCGCGCGCCTTCTCGTACAGCGCGCCGGCGACGTGCCCGCCGTCGAGCGGGTAGATGGGCAGCAGGTTGAACAGGAACAGCACCAGGTTCAGCCCGGCCAGCAGCTGCACGAAGTAGCCGATCTTCTGCACCGGGGAGAGCTGCTCGAGGGCGAAGACCTCCCCGGAGATGCGGCTGACGCCGACCACGCCGATGGGCCCGAGCGGGTCGCGCTCCTCGCCGAGGAACGCGGCCCGGAACAGCTGCGGGACCCGCTCGGGGATCTCCACCAGGCGGTCCACCGACCGCACGAGGATGTCCGCGAAGTGGCCGGGCACCTCGGTGACCGACTGGCGCACCTCGCGCTGCAGCGGGCTGATGCCGACGAAGCCGACCACCTGGGTCGCCTCGCCCTCCTCGTCGGCGTAGACGACGTTCTCGATCGGCGTCACGGTGAGGTCCAGCCGCTCCCCGTCGCGCTCGACGGTGAACACCACCGGCTCGTCGGCGCTGGCGCGGATCGCCTCCTGCACCTGCTCCCAGCCCACGTCGGTCTCCTGCGGCACGGGCTCGCCGTCGAGCGCCAGCACGGTGTCGCCGGGCTGCAGGCCGGCCCGGGCGGCGGGGCTGCGCGCCGGCAGCGCGCAGCCCGCCGCGCCGGCCTCGCACAGCTCCCCCGCCGGCGTGATGGGGACGGCGCAGGGGTCCTCCGCGCCGGCGCTCGCGGCGCCCGCGGGCAGCACGCACTCGGGCACCTGGCGGATCGTCGTGGTGATCTCCGGGATGCCGAAGCCCATCAGCACGACGGCGAAGAAGACGACGGCGAGCACCAGGTTGTGGAACGGGCCCGCGAACATCACGATGACCCGCTGCCACCACGGCTTCTTGTAGAACACGCGGTCGCCGTCGCTGGGCAGCACGTCGTTGAGCGCCTGGCCGCGGACCTCGGCGATGAAGCTGCGCATCCGGGTGGCGCGCTTGCTCTCGCCCTCCTCGGCCGGCGGGATCATGCCCACGATGCGGATGTAGCCGCCGAGCGGGACCGCCTTGATGCCGTACTCGGTCTCGCCGCGGCGCCGGGAGAAGACGGTCGGCCCGAAGCCGACCATGAACTGCGGCACGCGCATGCCGAACTTCCGCGCCCACCAGAAGTGCCCGGCCTCGTGGAAGGCGATGGAGAGCATCAGGCCGAGGGCGAACAGGACGATCCCCAGGACCGTCAGCAGGAATCCGCTCAGCTCAGCCTCCGGCGATGACGCCCCGGGCGTGCTCCCGGGCCCACTTCTCCGCCGCCAGCACGTCCTCGACGCAGGTGGGGGCGCCGAGGTCCGGCGCGGCGTCGAGGGTACGCGCGACGAGCTGGACGATCCCTGGGAACGAGAGCCGACCCGCCGTGAAGGCGGCGACCGCCTCCTCGTTCGCCGCGTTGTACATCGCGGGCACCACGCCCCCCGACTCGCCGGCCGCGCGGGCCAGGCGGACGGCCGGGAACGCCTCCTCGTCCAGCGGCAGGAACTCCCACGTGCTCGCCGTCGACCAGTCCAGCGCGGGCTGCACGTGAGGCAGCCGGTCGGGCCAGGCCAGCCCCAGGGCGATCGGCAGCCGCATGTCCGGCGGGCTGGCCTGGGCGATCGTCGCGCCGTCGGCGAAGGTGACCATCGAGTGCACGATCGACTGCGGGTGCACGACGACGTCGATGTCGGCGTACGGGATGCCGAAGAGCAGGTGCGCCTCGATCAGCTCGAGCCCCTTGTTGACCAGCGTCGCCGAGTTGATGGTGACGACAGGGCCCATCGCCCAGGTCGGGTGGGCCAGCGCCTCGTCGACGGTGACGTCGGCCAGCTCCGCGGCGGTGCGCCCGCGGAAGGGCCCCCCGCTGGCCGTCAGCACCAGCCGGGCGACCTCGTCGCGGGAGCCGCCGCGCAGGCACTGGGCGAGGGCGGAGTGCTCGGAGTCCACCGGCACCAGCTGGCCCGGCGCGGCCGCGGCGAGCACCAGGTCGCCGCCGGCGACCAGCGACTCCTTGTTCGCCAGGGCGACGGTGCGCCCGGCCCGCAGCGCCGACAGCGTCGGCCCCAGCCCGATCGAGCCGGTGATCCCGTTGAGGACGACGTCGGCCGGCCGGGCGGCCAGCTCCTCGGCGGCGCGCGGGCCGGCCAGGATCTCGGGGAGCGCGAACTCCCCCGTGGCCCAGCCGCGCTGCTGCGCCGCGGCGTAGAAGGCCAGCTGCAGGTCCTGCGCGGCGGTGGCCCGCGCGACGGCGACGGTGCGGACCCCGAGCGCCAGCGCCTGCTCGGCCAGCAGGGCGACGTCGCCACCCCCGGCGGCCAGGCCGGTGATGCGCAGCCGGTCCGGGTTCTGCGCGGCGACCGCCAGCGCCTGCCGGCCGATGGACCCGGTGCAGCCCAGGACGGTGACCTCGCGCGGCTCGCTCATGCGGGCATCCTGCCAACCGGCCCGGTGCGGACCCCACCCCCGGCGCCCCGGCGCGGGCACGGGCAGGGCGGCGACCCGCCGATCCGGCACCTCGGGACGTGCGCCGCGGCGGCTCCTGCCAGAATGGCCGGGTGACCGAGGCACTGCACTCCCCGTCGACCCAGCGGGTCAACCAGCCCGGCCGTGAAGAGGCCGTCGTCCGCGCCGGCGAGCACCCCGTCGAGCACGAGCAGCCCGAGGACTGGGGCTGGCACGGCGAGACCGGCAAGTGGGGTCAGATCGGTGGCTGGTTCTCGACCGGGGTGATCCTGCTGTACCTGGTCGGCAACCACGAGGGCCGGGTCGAGGACATCTGGCTGCTCTGCCTGGCCGGCGTGATGGCGGCCGTCCTCATCTGGGACCTGCGCCGCAAGAGGACCGCCTGGCGCCGCTGACGGTGCAGCGGGCAGCGGCGCGGCTCAGGTGACGCTGACGCCGATCGCCGCGCCGATCAGGTAGGTCGTCCCGGCCGCTGCTGCACCGAACAGGAGCTGGCGCAGGCCGCCGTACCACCACGGCCGCGGCGTGAAGCGGGACGACAGCGCCCCGGCCAGCAGGAGCCCCAGCCCGCCGCTGAGCAGGGCGACCCACAGGACCGGGACGCCCAGCAGGTAGGGCAGCAGCGGCAGCACGGCGCCGGTGCCGAAGGTCAGGAACGACGAGACCGCCGCCACCCGCGGTGAGGGCTTGTCCTCCGGGCTCAGGCCGATCTCCGCGACGACGTGCAGCCGCAGGGCCGTCTCGGGATCGCGGGACAGCTGCACCGCCACCGTGCGGGCGAGCCGCTCGTCGACCCCGCGGACCCGCAGCATCTCGACGAGCTCCGTGAGCTCACCCTCGGGGTTCCGCTCGAGCTCGCGGCGCTCCTTCTCCACCTCGAGGTCCAGCTGCTCGTTCTGCGTCTTGACCGAGGTGTACTCGCCCAGCGCCATGGAGATCGCGCCGGCGACCAGGCTCGCGACGCCGGCGAGCACGATGGCCCGCGGGGCGGCGCCCCCGCCACCGACCCCGGCGACCAGGGCGGTGTTGGTCACGAGCCCGTCCATCGCCCCGAAGACGGCGGCCCGGAGCCAGCCGCCGGACACGTCGCCGTGGGAGTGCTCGTGGGCCTCCGCGTCGGGTGGCGCCCCGCTCACCCCTGGTCGGCCTCCGCGCCGAGCGCGACCGGCGCCTCGACCGCCGGGGCGGGCAGCGCGACGGCGGGCACGCCCTCGACCCGGTCCGCGGCGGCGAGCTGCCCGCAGGCGCCGTCGATGTCCTGGCCGCGCGTGTCGCGCACCGTCGTCGCGACCCCGGCGGCCCGCAGGCGGGCGACGAACTCCCGCTGAGCAGGCAGCGGGCTGGCGTCCCAGGGGCTGCCGGGCGTCGGGTTCAGCGGGATGAGGTTGACGTGCGCGAGCTTGCCCGCCAGCAGCTTCCCGAGCAGGTCGGCCCGGAACGGCTGGTCGTTCACGTCGCGGATGAGCGCGTACTCCACCGAGTAGCGGCGCCCGGTGCGCTGCGCGTAGGCGTCCGCGGCCTCGATCACCTCGCCGACCTTCCAGCGCGTGTTGATCGGCACCAGGGTGTCGCGCAGCTCGTCGTCCGGCGCGTGCAGGCTGACGGCGAGGGTGACGTTGCGCCCCTCCTCTGTGAGCCGGCGGATGGCGGGCACCAGTCCCACGGTGGAGACCGTCACCGACCGCTGCGAGAGGCCCAGCCCGTAGGGGGCGGTGCCGAGCAGCGCGTCGAGGGTGGCCCGCACGCGGGCGTAGTTGGCCAGCGGCTCCCCCATGCCCATGAACACGACGTTGGACAGCCGCCCCGGCCCGCCGGCGACCTCGCCGTCGGCCATCGCCGCGGCCGCCGCCACCGCCTGGCCGATGATCTCGGCGGCGGAGAGGTTGCGGGTCAGCCCGGCCTGGCCGGTCGCGCAGAAGGGGCACGCCATGCCGCAGCCGGCCTGGCTGGAGATGCACACGGTGGCGCGGTCGGGGTAGCGCATGAGGACGCTCTCCACGAGCGCCCCGTCGTGCAGCCGCCACAGGGTCTTGCGGGTGCGGCCGTTGTCGGCGGTCTGGTGCCGCACCACCGTGAGCAGCTCGGGCAGCAGCGCCTCGCGCAGCGCCTCGCGGGCGGCGGCCGGGATGTCGGTCATCTGCGCGGGGTCGGTGGTCCCGCGGTAGTAGTGCCGGGCCAGCTGGTCGGCGCGGAACGCCGGCTGACCGAGCTCGGCCACCGCGGCACGGGCCTCCTCACGGGTGAGGTCGGCGAGGTGGCGCGGCGGCTTGCCGCGGCGGGGGGCGTCGAAGACCAGGGGCAGGGCAGTCATGGCATCCCCATCGTCCCACTCCCCGGCCCGGCGGACCGGGTCCGGAGAGCGAACTCACGCGGACGGGCCGGCTTCCTGGCAGTGTCGGTGCTCATGAGCCGGCTGGACGACGTCGACCTGGGCCTCCGACTGGGCAAGAAGGAGGCGAAGGAGCAGCTCGCCGCCGCGCAGGAGCGCCTGGTCCACCTGCGGCTGCTGCTGGGTGGCCAGATCGGGCCCGGTGCGCTCGGCCCGCCGCTGCTGGTCCTCTTCGAGGGCTGGGACGCGGCCGGCAAGGGCGGCGCCATCCAGCGGCTGGTCGGCGAGCTCGACCCGCGGCACGTGCGGGTGGCCCAGTTCGCCGCCCCGACCCGCGACGAGAAGCGGCACCACTTCCTGTGGCGCTTCTGGCCGGTGCTGCCGGGCTGGGGCGGCATGGCTGTGCTCGACCGCTCCTGGTACGGCCGGGTGCTGGTGGAACGGGTGGAGGGGTTCGCCCCGGAGGACGCCTGGCGCCGGGCGTACCAGGAGATCGTCGACCTGGAGACCTCCCTGGCCGCCGAGGGCACGGTGCTCGTGAAGTTCTGGCTGCACGTCTCCCCCGAGGAGCAGCTGCGGCGCTTCGAGTCCCGCCGGGCGGACCCGTACAAGGCCTGGAAGCTGACCGACGAGGACTGGCGCAACCGGGAGAAGCGCGGCGAGTACGAGGCCGCCGTCGAGGAGATGCTCGCGCGCACCCACACCGGGGTGGCGCCCTGGCACGTCGTCCCCGCCGAGGACAAGCGGTGGGCGCGGGTCGCCGTCGTCCGGACCGTCTGCGAGGCGGTGGAGGCGGCGCTGCACGCGCGCGGCATCGACCCCGACCCGCCGCTGGAGGGCTACTGACCCGGGGTGCCGAGGTCGGCGTGCCGGCGCACCCAGGCGTGCATGGCGATGCCGGCGGCCACGCCTGCGTTGATCGACCGGGTCGAGCCGAACTGCGCGATGGAGACCGTCATGGCCGCGCCCGCACGCGCCTCCTCGGTCAGCCCCGGCCCCTCCTGGCCGAACAGCAGCACGCAGCGCCGCGGCAGCTCGGCGGACTCCAGCGGCACGGCGCCGGGGCCGTTGTCGACGGCGACGACGACGAGGTCCTGCTCCGCCGCGAAGGCGAGCAGCCCGCCGACGTCGGGGTGGTGGCGCAGGTGCTGGTACCGGTCGGTGACCATCGCCCCGCGCCGGTTCCACCGCCTCCGGCCCACCACGTGCACCTCGGCGGCGAGGAAGGCGTTGGCGGTGCGGACCACCGTGCCGATGTTGAGGTCGTGCCCGAAGTTCTCGATGGCGACGTGGAAGGGGTGCCGGCGCCGGTCGAGGTCGGCGACGATCGCCTCGACGGTCCAGTAGCGGTAGCGGTCGACGACGTTGCGCCGGTCGCCCTCGGCGAGCAGCTGCGGGTCGTACCGCGGATCGGCCGGCCACGGCCCCTCCCACGGGCCGACGCCGACCGTCGCGCCCCAGTCGGTGGGGCCGGGCAGTTCGTCCTCGCGCACCCAGGGAGGATGGCAGGGTGACCGACGGCGTCCTCCTGCACCTGGTCGAGCCGCCCGCCTGGCGGGCCGCCCTGCGCGCGGGCTCCATCGCCCCCGCGGCCGAGGGCTTCGTGCACCTCTCCGCGCCCGGGCAGGTGCACCTGCCCGCGCAGCGGCTGTTCCCCGGCCGGCGCGACCTGGTGCTGCTCGTCGTCGACCCCGCGCGGCTCCCGGACGCGGTGCGGTGGGAACCCGGGCACCCGGACGACCCGGCCGGCTCGCTCTTCCCGCACCTCCACGGGCCACTGCCCACGTCGTCGGTCGTGGCGGTCATCCCCTACCGGCCGCCGGCGCCGGTCGAGCCGCCCACGCCCGAGGACGCGCTCGGCCGCGCGGTGGCCCTGTACACCTCGGTCCCGGTGCGTCGCGCGGTCGGGGTGGGCGACGTGCCCGGCGGGGTGGCCGTGCTGGACCCCGACCACCCCCACTCCCGGGACAACAACCGGCTGGTCCTGACCCGGCCGGTGACCGCCGCGGCCGTCGAGGCCGCCGCCGAGGAGGTGGGGGGCAACGCCGGCTGGCCGCACCTGGCCGCCCTCCTCACCTGGCCGGGTGCCGGATCGGTGGCCGCCGAGCTCGCCGGCCGCGGCTGGAACGCCGAGGAGCTGGTCCTCATGGGTCGGCCCGCGGACCTCCCGGTGCCGGGGACGGCGGTGCGCGCCGAGGTGGTCGACCAGCGCGAGGTGCACGACCTGTGGGACCGGGGCTGGCGCCGCGACCTCGCCGGCCTGGGCGACCGGCTGGAGCCGGTGGTGCGCCAGCTGATCGGCCGCGAGCAGCTCAACGACCGGGTGCTCGCGGTGACCGACGTGGTGGTGCGCGAGGACGGCCGCGTCGTGGCCGCCGCACAGCTGCGGGTGGACGGCGCCACCGCCGCGGTGGAGTCGGTGATGACCGACCCCCGTGCCCGCGGGCGCGGGTACGGGGACGCCGTGCTGGCCCGTGTCCTGGAGCTGGCCGCGGCCGCCGGCTGCGACCTGGTGGTGCTGGAGGCCGCCGGTGACGACTGGCCGCGGCACTGGTACGCCCGGCGGGGCTTCACCGGGCTGGGCTCGACCTGGGCGGTCGACCGGCCGGTCTAGGCAGGCGCCAGCAGCGCCAGCAGCAGGTAGGCGGCGGCCGCGGACGGCAGCAGGGAGTCCAGCCGGTCCATGATCCCGCCGTGACCGGGCAGCAGGTCCCCCATGTCCTTGATGCCGAGGTCCCGCTTGATCAGCGACTCGGCGAGGTCGCCGATGGTCGCCGAGACGGCGAGCGCCGCGCCGAAGATCAGCCCGCCCCACCAGGGTGCGTCCAGACCCAGGACCAGGATCGGGGTGGCCACGAGCATGCAGGCGAGCACGGAGCCGGCCATGCCCTCCCAGGACTTCTTCGGGCTGATGGACGGCGCCATCGCGTGCTTGCCGAACAGCACGCCGGCCGCGTAGCCGCCCACGTCGCTGGCGATCACCGTGGCGATGAAGGCGGTCACCCGCACCGCGCCGTCGTCGGGCACCAGGAGCAGGACGGCGAAGCCGGCGAGGAACGGCACGTAGAGGGCGGTGAGCACGCCGGCGGCGGCGTCGCGGCGGTAGCCGACGGGGCCGCCGGCCAGCCGCCACAGCAGCACCGCGAGGGCGGTGAGGAAGAAGCCGGTGAGCAGGCCGGTGGGGCCGCGCGTCCAGGCCAGCCCCTCCATGGCGAGCGCGCCCACGAGCAGCGGGACCAGCGGCGCGGAGAAGCCGCCCTTGCCCAGCGCCCGCGTGAGCTCGACGACGGCGACCAGGATCGCCACGACGAGCACGCCGAGGAACGCCGGGCGCCAGAGGAACAGCGACAGCAGGATGACCGCGACCAGCGAGACGCCGACGCCGATGGCCGCACGGAGGTTCCGACCGGCCCGGCTCACCGGCTGCTCCGTGGTGGGCAGCTGCGCGACCGCCTCGGGCAGCGGCATCGCCGTCGCCGTGCGGGCGTCGTCGCCGGCTGGGGCGGCATCGTCGGGCAGCCCGTCGTGGGCGGCGGGCTCAGCGCTCCCGGGGTCGTCGGACGCCCGCTCGTCGGGCACCGGGACCGGAGCGCGCGACGGGAGCGGCGGCAGCGGGCGGGAGGCCGCGACCGGCACCGGACCGGTGTCGTCACCCCGCCGGCGCCCGCCCGCTCGCGGCTCAGCGGCCCGGGGGAACGGCTGTCCCCCCGGGCGCAGGGAGCCGGGACGGTCGGCGGGAGGAGGTGTCATGGGAGCGGCGGCCGAGCTCGGGATCAGACCTCGAGCAGCTCGGTCTCCTTGTTCTTCATCGCCTCGTCGACGTGCGCGACGTGCTGCGCGGTGAGGTCGTCCAGCTCCTTCTCCGCGCGGCGCACGTCGTCCTCGCCGGCCTCGCCGTCCTTGGCGATGCGGTCGAGCTCCTCCTTGGCGCGGCGCCGGATGTTGCGGATCGCCACCTTGGCGTCCTCGCCCTTGGCGCGGGCCTGCTTCACCAGGTCACGCCGGCGCTCCTCGGTGAGCTGCGGGAACACCACCCGCAGGATCTGCCCGTCGTTGGTCGGGTTGACGCCCAGGTCGCTGTCGCGGATGGCCCGCTCGATGGCCGTCAGCTGGCTCATGTCATAGGGCTTGATCACCGCCATCCGCGCCTCGGGCACGGTGATCGAGGCCATCTGCGGCACCGGGGTGTACGCACCGTAGTAGTCGACCATGATTTTGCTGAACATCGAGGGCGTGGCCCGGCCGGTGCGGACCGAGCCCAGGTCCTCCCGCGCCACCGAGAGGGCCTTGTCCATGCGCTCCTCGGCGTCGAGCAGGGTGTCGTCGATCACGGGTTGTCCCTCCTGCGGCGGTTCTCGTTCCGCCGGCGTCCTCGTCTGTACCCCGATCGGTGCCGCCGGCCTCAGGCCGGCTGGCTGATCAGCGTGCCGATCCTCTCACCTGCGGTGGCGCGGGCGATGTTGCCGTCGCGCAGCAGGTCGAACACCACGATCGGCATCCGGTTGTCCATGCAGAGGCTGATCGCGGTGGCGTCGGCCACCTTGAGCTGCTTGGCCAGCACCGTCGCGTAGTCCAGGTCGTGGTACATGACGGCGTCGGGGTTGGTGCGCGGGTCGTCGTCGTAGACGCCGTCGACCCCGTTCTTGCCCATGAGCAGCACCTGGCACTCGATCTCCAGAGCCCGCTGGGCGGCGACGGTGTCCGTGGAGAAGTAGGGCATCCCCGCCCCCGCGCCGAAGATGACCAGCCGCCCCTTCTCCAGGTGCCGGATGGCCTTGCGCGGGATGTAGGGCTCGGCGACCTGGCCCATCGTGATGGCCGACTGCACGCGCGTCTCCAGCCCGGCCTTCTCGCAGAAGTCCTGCAGCGCCAGGCAGTTCATGACCGTGCCCAGCATGCCCATGTAGTCGGCCTTGGTGCGGTCCATCCCGGCCTGGGAGAGCTCCGCCCCGCGGAAGAAGTTGCCACCCCCCATCACGACGGCGACCTGGGTGCCCCGCGCCACGACCTCCGCGAGCTGCTCCGCGATGCCCTTGACGATGTCGGCGTCGACACCGACCTTGCCGCCGCCGAAGGACTCACCGGAGAGCTTGAGCAGCACGCGCTTGTAGCCGTCGCCGTCGGCCGGCTGGAAGGCGGTGGGGGCGGACAGCGGCGCGGTGGTGTCGGTCAACGGTTCCATCCTGGGGTGGTGTGGTGGGGGGCTGTCGGGGGGTGATCCTGCCGCATCGGCGAAGCCGGGTCCTGCTGGGCGCGGGCCGCGGCCGGACAGCAGAGGACCCCGCTCCCCCACGCCTCGCACGCTGGGTGCGACCCCTGGACGGGGCTGGACGTGGGGACGCGGGGTCCTCGGCCGTTCGGCTGTCAGGCCTGGCCGACCTCGAAGCGCGCGAAGCGCTCCACGGTCAGGCCGGCCTCGTCGACGATCTGCTTGACCGTGCGCTTGGGCTCGGTGATCGACGGCTGCTCGAGCAGGACGAAGTCCTTGTAGTAGGCGTTGACCCGGCCCTCGACGATCTTGGCGATCGCCTGCTCGGGCTTGCCCTCCTCCTTGGCGGTCTGCTCGGCGACGCGGCGCTCGGTCTCGACCGCCTCGGCCGGGACCTCGTCGCGGGTGAGGTAGCGCGGCCGCGCGGCGGCGATGTGCATCGCCAGGCTGCGGGCGGCGTCCTCGCTGCCACCGGAGTACTGCACGGCGACACCGATGGCCGGCGGCAGGTCGGTGGCCCGCTTGTGCAGGTAGGTGGCGGTGGTGCCCTCGAACGCGACGAACCGGCTGAGGACCAGCTTCTCGCCGATGCGGGCCGACTCGGCCTCGATCAGCGCGGCGACGGTCCGGCCGTTGTCCTCGGTGGCCAGCAGCGCCTCGGCGTCGGCCGGCTTGCTGTGCAGGCCGATCTCGACCAGCCGCTCGGCCAGCGCCACGAAGTCGGCGTTCTTGGCGACGAAGTCCGTCTCGCAGTCGAGCTCGAGCAGGGCGCCGTCCTTGCTGACGACGACACCGTTGGTCGTCGAGCGCTCGAGGCGCTTGCCGACGTCCTTGGCGCCCTTGACGCGGAGCAGCTCGACGGCCTTGTCGTAGTCGCCGTCGGCCTCGGTCAGGGCCTTCTTGCAGTCCATCATGCCGGCGCCGGTGGCGTCGCGGAGACGCTTGACGTCGGCTGCGGTGAACTCAGCCATGTTCCTTCTCCTCAGAAGTACTGATGCGTGGGTGGGCCTGGAAGGCCCCTCGCAGGGCCCCGCCGCGAGCGCGCCAGCGGCGGGGGGCGAGGGGGCCCTTACGCGTTCTGGGCGCCCTGGGTGCCGGTCTCCGTGCTGCCCGTGGCGGGCACGCCCTCGACCGGGGCGACCTCGTTCGCCGTGACGTCGGCCGGCTGGGCCGGGGTCTCGGGCAGCGGGGTCGCGGCGGCCTGCTCCTCGGCGGTGCCGCCGGTCAGCAGCTCGCGCTCCCAGTCGGCCAGCGGCTCGCCGGCTCCGACGGCGGGCTCGCCGCCGTCCTCGCGGCCGGCGTTGGCCTGCGCGGCCGAGCGGGCCATGAGGCCCTCGGCGACGGCGTCGGCGATGACCCGGGTCAGCACGGTGATGCTGCGGATCGCGTCGTCGTTGCCCGGGATCTTGTAGTCGACCTCGTCGGGGTCGCAGTTGGTGTCGAGGATCGCGACGACCGGGATGTTCAGCTTGCGGGCCTCGCCGACGGCGATGTGCTCCTTCTTGGTGTCCACGATCCAGATGGCGCTGGGCACCTTCTGCATGTCGCGGATACCACCGAGGCTGCGCTCGAGCTTGGCCTTCTCGCGGCTGAGGACCAGCTGCTCCTTCTTGGAGAGGCTGACCAGCACGCCGGTCTGCTCCATGTCCTCGAGCTCCTTGAGGCGCTGGAGCCGCTTGTGGACGGTCTGGAAGTTGGTGAGCATGCCGCCCAGCCAGCGCTGGTTGACGTAGGGCATGCCCACGCGGGTCGCCTGCTCGGCGACGACCTCCTGCGCCTGGCGCTTGGTGCCGACGAACAGGATCGAGCCGCCGTGGGCCACGGTCTGCTTGACGAACTCGTAGGCCGAGTCGATGTACCCGAGCGTCTGCTGCAGGTCGATGATGTAGATGCCGTTGCGCTCGGTGAAGATGAAGCGCTTCATCTTCGGGTTCCAGCGACGGGTCTGGTGCCCGAAGTGGACGCCGCTGTCGAGCAGCTGCTTCATGCTGACGACTGCCATATCGCAGCCTCTCTGCTTCTCGCGCGCGACCGGGGCCGCGCGCATTCCGGTTGTCGCGGGCACCGGGTGGTGCACCGCCCTGGCGTCCTGCGGCGCCACTCACCCGGCTGGGCCGGGACCGAGGTGGCGACTGCCCCGCCGACCGGCGGGAAGAGGACGCGCGAAGTCGACCCGCTCGCACGGGCCGCACCGGACAGCATACGCGTCGCCGAGAGGACCCCGTCCCGCCGGCCGCCCACAGCCCGCGCGGGCGTCCACACCTCCCGGCCGCCCCCCTCGCTCGGCGCGATCTGCCCCGAGCATCGGGGGATGCCCCGTCCGCTGGTCGCCCTGCTCCTCCTCCTGGCGGTGCTGACCGGCGTCGCCCCCGCGGCGGCGGCGCCGGTCAGCACCCCTGCGCCCCCGCCGGAGGTGCCCTGGAGCGCCCCGCTGCCCGGCGAGCCGGAGGTGACCCGCCCGTTCGAGCCACCTCCGCACCGGTACGGGCCGGGGCACCGCGGGGTCGACCTGGCGGCGGCACCCGGCTCGCCCGTGCTGGCGGCCGGCGACGGGGTCGTCGTCTTCTCCGGGATGGTCGCGGGACGCCCGGTGGTGAGCGTGGAGCACGCGGGCGGTCTGCGGACGACGTACGAACCGGTCAGGCCGTCGGTGGGTGCGGGGCGCCCGGTCGCCCGC
Organism: Blastococcus sp. KM273129; assembly: GCF_021698995.1. Classification (NCBI taxonomy): domain Bacteria; kingdom Bacillati; phylum Actinomycetota; class Actinomycetes; order Geodermatophilales; family Geodermatophilaceae; genus Blastococcus; species Blastococcus sp. KM273129. The sequence continues at coordinate 20,600 of NZ_SSXB01000017.1, forward strand.
GGCGAGCCGCTGGGCGTGCTGGATCCGGGCCACGACGGCTGCCCGGTCGCGGCCTGCCTGCACTGGGGCGCACGCAGGGGCGAGGTCTACCTGGACCCCTTGTCGCTGCTCCGGCCGCCGCGTGTGCGGCTGCTCCCCCTGGGTGGTGACGATGGACGACACCCGGTGATCGATCGGTGACCGCACGTACGCACCGGGTGGGTGTGGATGCCGGGCGGCTCGGCCCTCCGGCGCTACCGTCGCGATGTGCGATTCCGACGCAAGCGAGCCGCGAAGCCGGTCTCCGGTGAGCCCACCGGCGCGGCGCCGATCGATGACCGGCCCAGCGGAGAGGTCGGGTCCGGCGGTGCCGTCGAGCCCAGCGGCGCCCCCGCGGCCGGCGTGGAGCCGGCCGCGGACCAGCCGGCGGAGGCTGGGCAGGACCCCGACCAGGTGCTCGGCGACCTGCGCCGGGTGATCGACACCTTCGGCTGGGCGGTGCTGCACGGGGGCGGCACCCCCGGCGAGCCGCGCTACTCCTACACGGTGGGGCTCGCCGCGTGGGAGCACCCCGAGATCATCGTGGTGGGGCTCCCCTTCCCGGCCGCGGAGAAGTACCTCAACCTGGTGGGCGAGGCGGTCCGCGCCGGCGCCCGCTTCGCGCCGGGCACCGCGACGACGGCGCTGACCGACGAGGACTCCCCCGTGGTGTTCCTCCGCGTCCAGGAGTCCGACCGCCTCACCGTGGTGGAGGAGCTCCACGGCACGGTGGACGCGCTGCAGCTCATCTGGCCGGACTCCACCGGCCGGCTGCCCTGGCAGGAGGGCCACCGGAACCCGCCCGGGACGCAGCCGCTGCTGGGGCCGCTCCCGGACGGCGGACCGACCGGCTGAGCACGCCACCCCCCGACGAGGCGGGCGGTGGGAGGTCTGTGACCCATCACGTTAGTTGGGCAAACCGCGATCTCCTGATCAGCGGCTTTATCACTCGTGAGCAACGCCGTCGTCACTTCAGTTGGGCAAACCCCGGGAAGTTCGTCACTTCAGTTGGGCAAGAAGGTTCGTCAGTTCAGTTGGGCAAAGCGTGCCCGGACGGCGGCACAGACGTGATCCGTCGGGGTTTCGAGCGAGTGCGGGTCAGTCAGACCCCGGTGCAGCCGTCGGGATAGGACGGTGTGCCGTGTCGGGGATCAGGCGAGGGCCTTGTTGGCGGCCGTGAAAAGGGCTTCGATTCCAGCACGTTCGTCGGCGGTCAGGTCGGCGGGCGTGTGGGTGGAGAGCCACCTGAGGAATGCGCGCGCGAGTCGGTACTTAGAGAACTGGGGGCACTCGGCCGTGAAGATGTCGACCACGCGCCGGGCGGGCTGGGATGCCGCTGAGGTGGTGATGTCCCAGCCGAGGTCGTTCTTCGCGATAGTGATGAGGGTGTCGCGGAGGAGGTCTTCGATCTCCGGGCCGGTGACGGCGCCCTTGTAGTGGTCCTTGGTGCGGAGGATTTCCTTGGGCTTGAGCAGCCGGACGAGTTCTTCCTGGGAGGCGGCCTTCTCTCCTGCGGTGTCGGAGTCGAGCAGGGCGGCAGCCTTGAGCCGCTGACTGGTGAGGATCGTGCAGTAGTAGAGGACCTTGCTGGCGCCCTGCGCGGGAACGATGGCGGTGCCGTCGCGGAGGTGCTTGAGTCCCGCGTCGGCGAAGGCGGTGTTGAGGCCCTCGATGTAGAACATGTCGGTCACGCCCTCGCAGACGAGGTTGCGGGGCTGGGCGAAGAGACTCTGGGCCAGTTCGTACCCGAGAGCGGCCTGGAGCGGGTAGATGCTGCGCGGGTCGTCGACAGCGATCCGGGTGTGCACCTTGGTGCCGGAGTCCCGGTCGGTCATCTCGACGATGCGGACGAGGTCGAGTTCGTCCGTCCCCACCATGAACGGCGAGTGGGTCGTGTAGAGGATCTGGTTGTCCTCGCTGAGCAGGGTGACGGTCTTGCGGAACTCCTGCTGCTTGAGGGCGTGCAGGCTTAGGCCGGGTTCGTCGAGGAGCAGGATCGCGTTGCTGAGTTCATCTCCGGCCTGGGCCTTGAATACGACGAAGAAGGACAGTGCCCACGAAAAGTGACGATTGCTCAACTATCGTGACGAGTCACAAGGTCAGGCGATGTCGGCGAGCTTGGTGCGCAGGTGCAGGACGGCCTTGGTGTGCAACTGGCAGATCCGGCTCTCGGTCACCCCGAGCACCCGGCCGATGTCGGCGAGGGTGAGGCCCTCGAAGTAGTAGAGCGAGACGACGACCTTCTCCCGCTCGGGCAGCTGCTCGACGGCCCGCGCCAGCAGCTGCCGCGCCTCGCCGTGCTCGGCCATCGCCTGCGGGTCGAGCGCGCTGGGGTCCTGCAGGGTGTCGCCGAGGCGCGGGGAGCCGCCCTCGTCGTCGGTGAGCAGCTCGTCCAGGGCGACGACGTTCACCAGGGAGAGCTGCCCGAGGAACTTGCGGATGTCCTCGACGTCCATGTCCATCGCGGCGGCGACCTCTTCGTCGGTCGGCGTCCGGTGCAGCGTGCTCTCCAGCTCGGCGACGGTGCGCTCGAAGGCGCGCGCCTTGACGCGGACCGACCGCGGGATCCAGTCGGTGTTGCGCAGCTCGTCGATGATCGCGCCGCGGATGCGGGCCATCGCGTAGCTCTCGAACTTCACCTCGCGGGTGGGCTCGAAGCGGGTGATGGCGTCGATGAGCCCGAAGGTGCCGTAGGAGATCAGGTCGGCCTGCTCCACGTGCGCGGGCAGGCCGCTGCCCACCCGGCCGGCGACGTACTTCACCAGCGGCGCGTAGTGCAGGATCAGCCGGTCGCGCAGGCCGGGGTCCCGGCCCTCGACGTACCGCGCCCACAGGTCGGCCAGCACGGCATCGGCGTCCTCGCCGGACTCGCCGATGCGGTGGATGGTTGCCTCAGACACGGTCGCGCTCCTCGGTCGTGCTGCGCGGGCACCGTCCGTGGTCCCGCGTGGTCCTGACTGCCGCTGCAGGCCCCGCCACCCGGCCGCACGCCTCAGGCACGGGGGTGCGCCTGGGCGTGGACCGCACGGAGCCGCTCGACCGTCACGTGCGTGTAGATCTGTGTCGTCGCGAGGCTAGCGTGACCGAGCAGTTCCTGGACGGAACGCAGGTCCGCGCCGCCCTCCAGGACGTGCGTCGCAGCGGAGTGCCGGAGCCCGTGCGGGCCGATGTCGGGCGCTCCCGGGACGCCGGCCGTCGCGGCGTGCACCGTGCGGCGGGCCTCGCGGGCGTCGAGCCGGCCGCCCCGCAGGCCGAGCAGCAGCGCGGGCCCCGAACCCGGCCTGGCCAGGGCCGGCCGCCCGCGGGTGAGCCAGGCCTCCAGCGCCCGCTCGGCGGGCAGGCCGTAGGGGACGCTGCGCTCCTTGCGCCCCTTGCCCAGGACGCGCAGCAGCCGCCGCCCGCGGTCGACGTCGTCGACGTCCAGGCCGACGAGCTCGCTGACCCGGATCCCGCTGGCGTAGAGCAGCTCCAGCACGACCGCGTCCCGGAGCTGCACCGGCTCCTCGGCCCCCGCAGCGCTCTCCACCAGGGCCCGCGCCTGCTCGGGCGCCAGAACGTCGGGCAGGGTGCGGTGCGCCTTCGGGCTGACCAGCCGCTGGCCGACGTCCTCGGGGGTGAGGCCGGCCCGGCGCAGCCAGGCGGTGAACGACCGCGCCGCGGAGGCGTGCCGGGCGGTGGTCGACCGGCTGTGCCCGCGGGTGCGCCCCTGGGCCAGCCAGCTGCGCAGGGCGGCGAGGTCGAGGTCGTGCGGCTGGGTGCCGCTGCGCCGGGCGAGGTGGTCCAGCAGCCGGGCCACGTCCCCGACGTAGCTGCGGACGGTGTTCGCCGACAGGTCGCGCTGCCCGGTCAGGTGCTCCTCGAAGCCGGCCAGCGCCTCGGCCAGCGCGGGCGGCAGCCCGGCGCGGACCTCGTCGGTGCTGGGGGTGGCCACGGGGGCACGGTCCGTCGGCTCCCGCCGCCGGTCAAGGCGCCGCGCCGGGCGGCTTCGGCGGCGGGGCCAGCCGCCAGCCGGTGCCGGTCCACTCGACGAGCTGGGCGAGCTCCAGGGCGGGCAGCACCCGGAGCACGTCCAGCACGTCGCAGCCCGCGCCCCGCGCCAGCCGCTCGGGGCCGACGCCGGTGCGCACCGGGCAGGCGTCGAGCACGCGGACGGCGACGTCGGAGAGCCCGTCCCGCGGCGAGTCCGGGCGCTCCACCGGCGGGGCGAGGTCCTCGCCGAGGCGGCCGACCGCCTCGACGACGTGGGCGGCGGAGGTCACCAGGACGGCCCCGACGTGCTCGTCGCGCAGCAGCTCGTGGCAGCCCACCGACAACGCGCTGGTCACCGGCCCGGGCACCACCATCACGGGGCGGCCGAGCTTCTGCGCGCGGTGCGCCGTGGCCTGGGCACCCGAACGGGCCGCCGCCTCCACGACGACCGTCCCCCGCGTCAGCGCCGCGATGAGGCGGTTGCGGACGAGGAAGCGGTGCCGCAGAGGGGCGCAGCCCGGTGGCCACTCGCTCACCAGCAGGCCGTCCTCGGCGATCCGGTGGAACAGGGCACCGTTGCCGGCCGGGTAGGGGCGGTCGACACCGCAGGAGAGCACCGCGACCGTGGGCGCCCCGGCGGCCAGCGCCCCGCGGTGGGCGGCCCCGTCGATGCCGAAGGCGCCGCCGGAGACGACGGTCCAGCCCCGCTCACCGAGCTGGTGCCCCAGCTCCCCGGCCACGTGCTCGCCGTAGGCGCTGGAGGCGCGGGCACCCACCACGGCGACCGAGCGCTCCGTGAGCACGTCGAGCCGGGCGGCGCCGCGGACCCACAGCGCCACCGGCGGCACCAGCGCCCGGGTGCGGTCGGTCTGGTCCTTCCGGTCGACCGGCTCCTCGGCGACCGCGACCGTCAGCGCGTGCAGCGCGTAGGCGGGCCACTCGTCGTCCTCGGGCACGACGAGCCGGGCACCGCACCGCTCGGCGCGGCGCAGGTCGGCGAGGGTGGCGTCCTCCTCCGCCCGCGCGCCGACCAGCGACCGGGTGCCGGACGGCGCGTTCCCCGCCCGCAGCCGCCGCACCGCCTCGACCGGGCCGACGTCCTCGACCCAGCGCCAGAGGTCGACCGTGCCCGGCTCCACCGCCCGGCTGAGCCACGCCCGCGCCCGGCGCAGCCCCGGGTGCACCACGCCGGCCTCCGGCGGCGCCGCGGCGGCGTCCTCCAGGTCTTCCTCGAGGGTGGTCACGCCGCGGCCCGCTGCAGCCGCATGCCGAGGGCCTCGGCGACGTCGTCCGCGGACGGCACGGCCCGGCCGGCCAGGTCCGCCACCGTCCACGCCACCCGCACCACCCGGTCGAACCCGCGCACCGAGATCGACCCCCGCTCCAGCGCCCGCTCGGCCAGCCGCAGCGACGCCCGCGGGACGGCGAACCGGTCGCGCAGCAGGCGGCCGGGCACCTCGCTGTTGAGCTGCAGGCCCGCGCCACCGCCCGCGCCCGCGCCACCGCCCGTGCCCGCGCGACCCGGGCGGCGACGACGGCGGTGGACTCCGGCGCCGGGAGGCCGTCCAGCCAGGCCGCCCGGGTGACCGGCGGCAGCTCGACCCGCAGGTCCACGCGGTCCAGCAGCGGCCCGGACAGGCGGGCCTGGTAGCGCCGCCGCTCCAGCGGGCTGCAGGTGCAGGCGGTGTCGCCCGCGGCGGTCGCGCACGGGCAGGGGTTCGCGGCCAGCACCAGCTGCGCCCGGCACGGGAACGTGGCGGCACCGGCGGCCCGCTGGATGGTGACCTGGCCGCGTTCCAGCGGCTGGCGGAGCGTGTCGAGCACCGCCCGCGGGAACTCCGGCGCCTCGTCCAGGAAGAGCACGCCACGGTGGGCCCGGCAGAGCGCGCCGGGCCGGATCTGGCCCGAGCCGCCACCGATCAGCGCCGCCATCGTCGCCGAGTGGTGCGGCGCCTCGAAGGTCGGCCGGGTGACCAGCGGCGCCTCCGGCGGCAGGGTGCCCGCGATGGAGTGGATGGCGGTGACCTCGAGCGCCGCCTCCTCGTCCAGGGGCGGCAGCAGCCCGGGCAGCCGCTCGGCGAGCATCGTCTTCCCGGCCCCGGGCGGCCCGGCGAGGTGGAGGTGGTGCCCACCGGCGGCGGCGATCTCCACCGCCCGGCGGCCCGCGGCCTGCCCGACGACGTCCCCGAGGTCCGGGACGGGCGGCTGCGCGGGCTGCGCACCGCGGACGTGCGGCACCAGCCGCTCGGCGCCCTGCAGGTGGGCGACCAGCTCGGCCAGGGTGGCGACGGCGAGCACCTCGACCCGGTCGACCAGGGCGGCCTCGGCCGCGTTCGCCGCCGGGACCACGACCTGCCCGTGCCCGGCCCGTGCGGCGGCGAGCACGGCGGGCAGGACGCCGCGGATCGCCCGCACCGAGCCGTCCAGCCCGAGCTCGCCCAGCAGCACCAGCCGGTCGACGGCCGCCTCGGGCACCGCCCCGGCGGCGGCGAGCACGGCCGCGGCCAGGGCGAGGTCGAAGCCGCTGCCCTGCTTGGGCATCGACGCCGGCGACAGCCCGATGGTGACCCGGCGGACGGGGAACTCGCCGCCGGCGTTGGCGATCGCGGCACGCACCCGGTCGACCGACTGGCGCACCACGGCGTCGGGCAGCCCGACCAGCGCCACCCCGGGGAGCCCGGCGGCGATGTCGACCTCCACCTCCACCATGGCCCCGCGGACCCCGGCGAGGCCGACCGACCACGTGCGGGCGAGCGTCACGAGAACGCCCCCCGCAGGTGCGTGACGACCGCCGGGCGGTCCGGGTGGACGAGCACGCCCACGACGTCGAAGCGCACCTGGGGCGCGTGCTCGTCGTGCGCGGCCAGCCAGCGCTGCGCCAGCACCCGGATCCGGCGCCGCTTCGCCGGCGTCACCGCCTCCACCGGGTGGCCGTAGCCGGTGCCACGCCGCGTCTTCACCTCGCAGAAGACCAGGGCGTCGCCCTCGCGCGCGACGAGGTCGAGCTCGCCCTCGCGGCAGCGCCAGTTGCGGTCCAGCACGCGCAGGCCGGCGTCGGTCAGGTGGGCGACGGCGATGCGTTCACCGCGGGCGCCGAGGTCGGTCGTGGGAGGCACCCCCCGACCGTGCCGCTCCCGGCCGGGCGGGCCCAGCCCCGGCGGGAGTCTGTGGAAAGGCGCGGAGGGGTGTGGACGGCTATGGGAGGCGGGGGCCGTCCGGCAGCTCGAGGTCGGGCTTGTCGAGCTCCTCGACGTTGACGTCCTTGAAGGTCAGCACCCGCACGTTGCGCACGAACCGGGCGGGCCGGTACATGTCCCACACCCAGGCGTCGGAGAGCTTGAGCTCGAAGAAGACCTCTCCCCCGGCCTCGCGCACCTGCAGGTCCACGGAGTTGGCCAGGTAGAACCGGCGCTCGGTCTCCACCACGTAGGTGAACTGCCGGACGATGTCCCGGTACTCGCGATAGAGCTGCAGCTCCATCTCGGTCTCGTACTTCTCGAGGTCCTCGGTGCTCATCGGTCCTCGGTGCTCGTCAGGGCTCGGGACGCAGGGCGCATGGTCCCATCATCGACCATGGGGCCCGAACCGGTCAGGTGGGTGGTCCGCGCGGCGTGCGCGTCGCGGGCGCTCCGGACGTTCACGAACCGCATCCGGTGCGCGGGGCACGGGCCGTGGCGCTCCAGCGCCGCGGTGTGCACGTCGGTGATGTAGCCCTTGTGGCCCGCGAAGTCGTACTCCGGCCAGCGCTCGTGCAGCTCCAGCATGAGGCGGTCCCGCGTCACCTTGGCCAGCACCGAGGCGGCGGCCACGCAGGCGGCCACCCGGTCGCCCTTCCACACGGCCAGCCCCGGACGGGCCAGCCCGGGCACGGGGAAGCCGTCGGTCAGCACGTAGTCCGGGCCGGGGTCGAGCGCGCAGACCGCGCGGCGCAGCGCCTCGATGTTGGTGACGTGCATGCCGCGGGCGTCGAGGTCCTCCACCGGCAGGACGACGACCGACCACGAGACCGCGCGGTCGACGATCTCGTCGTAGGCCCGCTCCCGCGCGGCCGCGGTGAGCAGCTTGGAGTCGGCCAGTCCCGGGACGCGGCCGCGGCGCCCCGCGGGCAGGATGCAGGCCGCGGCGACCAGCGGCCCGGCGCAGGCCCCCCGGCCGGCCTCGTCGGCCCCGGCGATCGCCGAGAACCCGCGCCGGCGCAGCGCGCGCTCCATGTCCCAGAGCGCATCGGGCCGGTCGTCGGCGACGCCGCGCCGGGCAGGGACCGCCGGCGCGGATCGGGTGGAGGTGGGACGAGCGGGCATCGCGGCACGACAGTACGACGGCGCGCCGGTCCCGCGACCACCCCCCGGACGCCTCGCAGGCCGGCTCCCCGGGCAGGGGGACCGGCCTGGGGGCCCGGGGATGACCGGGTCAGACGTCGGCGGTCGCCTCGGGCGAGCCGACCGGTTCCGGGTGCGCGCCGCAGCTGCAGCCCGGGGTGCGGTTGGACAGGACCAGCGACACCGCGTGCGCCCGGTCGCGGGCACCCAGCTTGCGCAGGATCGCCTTCACGTGGGACTTGACGGTGTCCTCGCTGATGAATAGGTTGCGGCCGATCTGGCGGTTGGACTGGCCCTGGAGCAGCTCGTCGAGCACGTCCTGCTCGCGGCGGGTCAGCGGGACCTCGGGGGTGAACGGCTTGGCCGCGGGCACCGCGGAGGGCTCCACCCGGCGGATCTGCGGGTCGACCACGGTGCGCCCGGCACGGGCGGCGAGGACGGCCCAGCCGAGCAGCGTCGGCGAGGTGTTGATCATCAGGTAGCCGCGGATTCCGGCGGCCAGCGCCTCGTTGACCACCGCCGGGTCCTCCGAGGTGGCCAGCGCGACGATCGTGACCCGCGGGAAGCGGCGCCGCAGGTCGCGGCAGACGTTCAGCGTGGCCGCACGGCCGGAGCCCAGCTCCACCACGACGGCGTCGGGGCGGGCGGACTCGACCAGCGTGAGGGCCCGCCGCAGCTCGCCGGGGGTGCCGACCGCCTGCATGCCGGCCGTCTCGTTGATCATGCTCACCAGCCCCCGGCGCAGGACGGGCGCGTCGGCGAGGAGGAGCACGCGGGTGATGCCGCGCGCGGTGCTCGCCATGGGTGCAGACACAACTGACTCCGTTTCACTTCCGGGAACGTGCAATCAGTCCATCGGAAGGGTGAAACGGTTGCTTGAATGCTTTTCCAGCATTTCTTCGATCAGTTCTCGAGGCCATTCCGTGTGCATGCGCCGATCACACCCGTAACGGCCCGTGGTCACCGCGGCGGCGGGTTCCTCCGCACCCGGCGCCAGGCGGTGAGCGGCACCGCTCCCGCCAGCCCGACCGCCCAGGGCAGCACCGCCACCGCACCGGCCGCTCCCACGGGCGCGACCGGCGGCACCGTCCCGCTGGCCTCCAGGCCCTGGATGTCGGGTGAGTCCAGCAGCCCGAACCGGTCCAGCGGCCAGACGATGACCGCAGCCTTGCCGATGACGTCGTCGACGGCGATGGTGCCCGCGTACTGGTCGCCCACGTGGGAGCGCGAGTCCGCCGACGCCGACCGGTGGTCACCCATGACCCACAGCCGGCCCTCGGGCACCGTCACCGGACCGAACGGCCGGCTCTCGATCGGCGAGTCCTCGTGGATGTAGGGCTCGTCCAGCGGCTCGCCGTCGACGGTGACCCGGCCCTCGACGTCGCAGCACTGGACGGTCTGCCCCTCGGTGGCGATGACGCGCTTGACGAAGTCGTCCTCGCTCGGCGGCGCCACCCCGATCGTGCGGCCGAGCCACAGCAGCGCGCCGGTGAACCAGTTGTCCGGGTCGTCGACCGCGATCTCCGGCGTCCACGTGTCGGGGCCCCGGAACACCACGATGTCGCCGGGCTCGGGCTCGCCGAACCAGTAGGGCACCTTGTTGACCAGCACCCGGTCACCTGTGCAACCGGTGCAGCCGTGCAGCGTCTGCTCCATCGAGCCGGACGGGATGAAGAACGCCTGCACGAAGAAGGTCTTGACGACCAGGGCGAGCACGAACGCGATCAGCAGCAGGACCGGCAGCTCGCGCAGCAGGGAGCCCTTCTTCGCGCCACCCCTGCGGCGGCGGGCAGCGTCGGCCGCCGGCGCGGCTCCCGTGCTGTCGTCGGGCTCGTCGGGCTCACCCGGGACGACGTCGGCGGGCCCCCCGGGCCGGTCGCTGCTCATCAGGAGCCAGCGTACGGCGCGGGGGGCCCGCCGGGTTCCAGCCGGTCGAGCCGGCCGGGGACGTGTCCTCGCGGAGAGGTCAGCGCGCGACGGTCTCGCGCTTCTCCTTGATCTTGGCGGCCTTGCCGCGCAGCTCGCGGAGGTAGTAGAGCTTGGCGCGGCGCACGTCACCGCGGGTCAGCACCTCGATCTTCTCGACGACGGGGGTGTGCACCGGGAAGGTGCGCTCGACCCCGACACCGAAGCTGACCTTGCGCACGGTGAAGGTCTCGCGGATGCCGCCGCCCTGACGGCGGATGACGACGCCCTGGAAGACCTGGATGCGCGAGCGGTTGCCCTCGATGACGCGGACGTGCACCTTGACGGTGTCACCCGGGCGGAACGAGGGGATGTCGTCGCGCAACGAGTCGGCGTCGAGTGCGTCCAGGGTGTTCATCTCGGCAGTCCTCAGTCTCAGGTGGCTCGTTCTCGGTCCGGACAGCGGCTTGCCCCGGCTGTCCGTTCCGGGGAGCTGCGGCTCCGGTGCGGAGCTCCCGACAGCCCGGCCGTCGGTCAGCAGCGACTCTCTACTGTGCCACACCGTCAGCCGACGATGCGCGGCGGCCCCGTCCACGGCCCCGCCCGCAGCTCCGCCACCAGCGCGGCGAGGTCGGCCGGGACGAAGGCGTCGCCGGCCGCGAGCTCGGCCGTCGTCCACCACCGGTGCGGCTCGTCGGCGAGGACCTCGAGCTCGGTGAGCGCCCCGGGGACCACGTCGTGGACGACGTCGCGAAGCACGAAGAAGGTCTCGCGGGTGTCGAAGACCTGCGCGCCGAAAGGTCCGACGTGCCGGCGCAGCCACACCGGGCCCTCCAGCGCGGCCGGCCCGACGTGCAGCCCGATCTCCTCGGCGAGCTCCCGGACGGCGGCCGCGCGCAGCGTCTCGCCGTCCTCCACCCCCCCGCCGGGCGTGTACCAGAACAGCACCTCGCCGGGCGGCACGGACGAGTCGGGCAGGCGGGCGCCGAGCAGCAGCACCCGGCCGTCGGGGTCGAGGACGACGACGCGCGCCGTCGTCCGCTGCACGGGCCGGTCAGCCACCGGCCAGCGCCGCCCGCTCCGCGTCGGTGAGGGCGTCCTCGGGCAGGGCGGCCAGCAGGTCGGGACGGCGGGCGGCGGTCCGGCGCAGCGACTCTGCCCGCCGCCAGCGCGCGATGGCCGCGTGGTCGCCCGACAGCAGCACCGGCGGCACCTCGTGGCCCCGCCAGTTCGCCGGCCGCGTGTACGAGGGGCCCTCGAGCAGCCCGTCGGCGTGCGAGTCGAGCTCGGCGGACTCCCGGTTGCCGAGCACCCCGGGGAGAAGCCGGGTGACGGCCTCGGTCATCACGAGCACGGCGGACTCACCGCCGGCGAGCACGTAGTCGCCGATGGAGACCTCGGAGACCGGGCCCGCCTCGGCGGCCCAGTCGGCGACGCGCTGGTCGATGCCCTCGTAGCGGCCGCAGGCGAAGACCAGCCCCGGCTCGGCCGCCCACTCCACCGCCATCGCGTGGGTGAACGGGCGCCCGGCGGGGGTCGGGACCACCAGCCGCGTGCCGGGCGGGCGGACGGCGTCGAGCGCGCGGCCCCACGGCTCGGGCTTCATCACCATGCCCGGGCCGCCGCCGTAGGGGGCGTCGTCGACGGTGCGGTGCACGTCGTCGGTCCACTGGCGCAGGTCGTGGACACCGACGGTGACCAGGCCCCGCTCGATGGCCTTGCCCAGCAGCGACTGGCGCAGCGGCGCCAGGTACTCCGGGAAGATCGTGACGACGTCGATCCGGAAGCTCACAGGTCGAGCAGCCCCTCGGGCGGGTCGACCACGACGAAGCCGCCGGCGACGTCGACGGTCGGCACGATCGCCGTCACGAACGGGACCAGCGCGTCCCCGCCCTCGGCCCTGCGGACGACCAGCAGGTCCTGCGCCTCGTGGCGCACCGCGGTGACCTCGCCCAGCACAGTCCCGTCGGGGAGCCGGGCGGCCAGCCCGACGAGCTGGTGGTCGTAGTAGGACTCGGGGTCGTCGAGCTCGGGCAGGTCGGCGACCCGGACGAGCAGGAGGGTGTTGCGCAGCTCGTCGACGGCCTCGCGGACGTCGTAGACGCCGCCGCCGGGCCCGGCGAGCTGGAGCAGCAGCGTGCCGCTGTGCCACCGCCGGTCGACGACGGTCAGCGGGCCGCGGTCGGCCGGGTCGGTCAGGAGCACCGCCCCGGGGGCGAAGCGCCCCTCCGGGTCGTCGGTGCGGACCTCGACGGTGGCCAGACCACGGACACCGTGGGGCCGGCCGATGCGGCCGACCACCACGGTGTCGGTGTATTCGTCCTGCGTGCTCAAAGGAGCCGGTGCTCAGCGCCCGTCGGTGTCGACGACGTCGACCCGCAGGCCCCGTCCGCCGACCCCGGTCATCACCTGGCGCAGCGCCTTGGCGGTGCGCCCGCCCCGACCGATGACCTTGCCGAGGTCGTCCGGGTGGACCCGGACCTCGAGGGTCTTGCCGCGGCGGTTGGTGAGCAGGTCGACGGTGACGTCGTCGGGGTTGTCGACGATGCCCCTGACCAGGTGCTCGAGCGCTTCTTCGAGCACGTCTTACTCGGCCGGCGTCTCGGCCGGAGCAGCCTCGGCGGCGTCCGCCGCGGGGGCGTCGGCCTTCGGGGCGGCCTTCTTCTTCGGGGTGGTGGCGCCGGCGGCCGGCTCGTCCATGCCCGCCCGGACGGCCTCCTCGTAGAGGGCCTTCTTGTCCGGCTTCGGGGCAGCGACCTTCATGGGGGCCGGGGCCGGCTCGCCCTTGAACTTCTGCCAGTCACCGGTCACGCGGAAGATGGCGGCGACGGCCTCGGTCGGCTGCGCGCCGACACCCAGCCAGTACTGCGCCCGCTCGCTGTCGACCTCGATGAAGGAGGGCTCCTCCTTCGGGTGGTACTTGCCGATCGTCTCGATCGAGCGACCGTCCCGCTTGGTGCGGGCGTCGGCGACGACGATGCGGTAGTACGGGGCGCGCATCTTGCCCAGGCGCATGAGCTTGATCTTGGTGGCCACGGTGTGTGGTGTTCTCCTCGAACGCGTTTTCGGGTGCTCGCCGGAGCGACGTGTGGGGGTACGCCGGGGCGGAGCCAGGGACACGCACGTCACCGGTGAGAGGGCCGCCGACGCCGTGTTCGACCGACCATGATGCCAGAAGAAGGACCCCGACCTCCTCCCGGCCTCGCGAGCTCGGACGCGAGCCTCTGGACGGGGCCGGGAGGCTACCTCCGGACGGCGGCCACCACGCGGGCGGCGGCGTCGGCCACGGGGACCTCCTCGCGCTCGCCGGTGGCCCGGTCGCGCACCTCGATCACGCCCTCGGCCAGGCCGCGGCCCACGGTGACGATCGTCGGCATGCCGAGCAGCTCGGCGTCCTTGAACTTCACCCCGGGCGAGACCTTCGGCCGGTCGTCGTAGAGCACCGTGAGGCCCGCGTCCACGAGCTCACGGGCCAGCGCGTCGGCGGCCTCGAAGACGGCGGCGTCCTTGCCGGTGGCGACGACGTGGACGTCGGCCGGGGCGACCTCGCGGGGCCAGACCAGGCCCAGCTCGTCGTGGGTGGACTCGGCGATCGCGGCCACCGCGCGTGAGACACCGATGCCGTAGGAGCCCATCGTGACCGTGACGAGCTTGCCGTTCTCGTCGAGGACCTTCAGCTCCAGCGCCTCGGCGTACTTGCGGCCGAGCTGGAAGATGTGGCCGATCTCCACGCCGCGGGCGAGCTCCAGCGGGCCCGAGCCGTCGGGCGCGGGGTCGCCGGCGAGCACCTCGGCGGCCTCGATGACGCCGTCCCAGGTGAAGTCGCGGCCGGCGACCAGGTCGAACACGTGCTTGCCGGGCTCGTTGGCGCCGGTGATCCAGCGGGTGCCGGTGACCACGCGCGGGTCGACCAGGTAGCGGATCCCCGACCGGCTCCCGCTGCCGAGCGCCTGCGGGCCGATGTAGCCCTTGACCAGCGCCGGGTGCTCGTCGAAGTCGGCGAACGGCTCGACCTCGGCCGGGACCACCTGGGCCTCCAGCCGCTTGAGGTCGACCTCGCGGTCGCCGGGGATGCCGATGACCAGCGGCTCGCGGGTGCCGTCGGGGTGCACCAGCAGGACGACGACGTTCTTCAGCGTCGAGGCCGCGGTGTAGCCCTCCTCGGGGAACATCTCCTGCGCGGCGGCGACCAGCGTCTCGATGGTCGGGGTGTCGGGGGTGTCCTCGACGTGCGCCTCGGGCAGGCCCTCGAGCGGGATGTCGTCGGGGACGACGGTGGTGACCGCCTCGACGTTGGCCGCGTAGCCGCCGGCCGACCGGACGAAGGTGTCCTCGCCGATCTCGGTCGGGTGCAGGAACTCCTCGCTCTTCGAGCCGCCCATGGCCCCCGACATCGCCGAGACGATGGCGTACTCGAGGCCCAGCCGGTCGAAGATCCTGATGTAGGCGTCGCGGTGCGCGGCGTAGGACTTGTCCAGCCCGGCGTCGTCGACGTCGAAGGAGTAGCTGTCCTTCATCGTGAACTCGCGGCCGCGCAGCAGGCCGGCCCGGGGCCGCGCCTCGTCCCGGAACTTGGTCTGGATCTGGTACAGCGAGAGCGGCAGGTCCTTGTAGGACGAGTACAGGTCCTTCACCAGGAGCGTGAACATCTCCTCGTGCGTGGGGCCGAGCAGGTGGTCCACCCCGCGGCGGTCCTTCAGCCGGAAGAGGTTGTCGCCGTACTCGGTCCAGCGGCCGGTGGCCTCGTAGGGCTCCTTGGGCAGCAGCGCGGGGAAGTGCACCTCCTGCGCGCCCATCGCGTCCATCTCCTCGCGGATGATGCGCTCGACGTTGCGGAAGACGCGGAAGCCCAGCGGCAGCCAGGTGAACCCACCGGGGGCGGCCCGCCGGATGTAGCCGGCCCGCGCGAGCAACCGGTGGCTGGCGACCTCGGCGTCGGCCGGGTCGTCCCGGAGGGTCCGCAGGAACAGGGTCGACATCCGCAGCAGCACGACAGGAGTCTCCCAGGACCGGCGGGGCCCGTCCACGCGGACGGCGACCGGAACGCCGAGTCGTCCAGGGCGAAACGGGGTGCGCCGTCGATGCAGGCGACGTGCACGTCGATGTCGTCGTCGTCGTTCTCGAACTCCATCTTCCCCACGTCGTCGGAGGGATCCACCCACCAGCCAGGCGCGGGCACGCCCGCCAGGACGGGCGTGCCGCTGCTGCAGTCGGCGAACACGGTGCCGCCGGACGTCGCGTACTCACCGGTCGCCGAGGCCGGGGACGCGAGCGGCTCGGGCGGGGACCCGTCCGGTGCGGATCCCGTGCGCTCCGGCGCGGTCGAGGACGACGTGGTGGCCGCGACGGGCGACGTGCCCGGGGACGCCGAGGCGTCCACGAGGGACACCGCGAGGAAACCCAGACCGATCGCTGCAGCCGCCGAGGCGGTCCAGGCGGCGCCGAGGAGGACCGGTCGTCTCATGCTGGTTCGTGTCATGGGTCAGACCCTCCGGCGGAGCGGGTTAAGACCACCCCAAGACGACGTCAAGGGAGGGGATCGATCTCCCTCCGGGGGACGGCGGGAACGCTAGCGTCCGCAGCGTGCCGCAACTCCTGGTCGTCGAGGACGACGAGCGCATCCGCTCGGCGCTCATCCGGGCGCTGCGCGACCGGGGGCACGCGGTCAGCTCGGCCGGTACGGCGCTGGACGGGCTGCGCCAGGCCGTCGACGGCCGCCCGGACCTGGTCGTGCTCGACCTCGGCCTCCCCGATCTCGACGGCGGGGAGCTGCTGCGGATGCTCCGTGCGGTGTCGTCCGTCCCGGTGATCGTGGCGACGGCGCGGGACGACGACGGGAGCATCGTGCGGGTCCTCGATGCCGGGGCGGACGACTACGTCCGCAAGCCGTACAGCGCCGACCAGCTCGACGCCCGCATCCGCGCGGTGCTCCGCCGGAGCGGCGCGGCAGACCGGGAGGAGACCGAGCTCAGGATCGGGGACCTGACCGTCGACCCGCGGGGCCGCCGGGTCAGCTACGCCGGCCGGGCGGTCGAGCTGGCCCCGAGGGAGTTCGACCTGCTGGCGTACCTGGCGGCGCGGGCGGGCGCGGTCGTCCCGAGACGGGAGCTGCTCGCGGAGGTGTGGCAGCTGCCCTACGGCGGTCCGGACAAGACCGTCGACGTCCACCTGTCCTGGCTCCGCCGCAAGCTGGGTGCCGAGGGTGCGCGGATGCTGCAGACGGTCCGCGGCGTCGGCGTCCGCCTGACCGAGCCCGAGCCGTGAGGGGCCGCATCACCCTGCTGGTGGCCGCGACGACCTCGGTGGTCCTGCTCGCCTTCCTCCTCCCCGCCGCGTCCCTGGTCGCCCGGGTCGCCGAGGCGCGAGCCCTGGACGCGGGTCAGGCGCAGCTGCAGTTCCTGCTGCCGTCGGTGGGTCTCGAGGACCGGGACCGGGTCGCCGCGGACCTGGCGGGGTTGACCGGGGCGACACGGCTGGGGGTGCTCTGGACCGACGGGACCACCTGGCTCGGCGAGCCGGGCAGCACGACGAGCCCGCCCGCCAGCCCGGTGGTCGACGAGTCGGCTGCGGGGACGCGCCTGGTCCAGCCGGTGGACCGTCCCGACGGGACGGCGGTCATCGAGGTGCTCGTGCCCTCCGAGCAGCTGCGGGCGGGCGTCGCCCGCACCTGGGCGGTGCTGACCGGGCTGGGCATCGCGCTGCTCGGGCTGGCGCTCGTGGTCGCGGACCGGTTGGCCCGCTCGCTCACCCGCCCGGTGACCGATCTGGCGTCCACCGCGCACCGGCTCGGCGGCGGCGACCTGACCGCGCGCGCCACCGTCGCCGGCCCGCCGGAGGTGCGCGAGGTGGGCGAGGCGGTGAACCGGCTGGCCGACCGGATCGGCGAGCTCCTGCTGGCCGAGCGCGAGGCCGCGGCCGACCTGGCGCACCGGCTGCGCACACCGCTGACCGCCCTGCGGCTGGATGCGGAGGGGCTCCCCGCGGCCGAGCGCGCCCGGATCCGGGACGACGTCGACGCGCTGGGCCGCACCGTGGACGCGGTGATCGCCGAGGCCCGCCGCCCGCTGCGGGAAGGGCTCGGTACGGGCTGCGACGCCTCCACGGTGGTGACCGACCGGGTCGCCTTCTGGTCGGTGCTCGCCGAGGACGAGGGACGCGCCCTCCGGTTCACCGGGAGTTCCGGGGCGCTCCCGGTGCGGGTGCCCGCCGACGACCTCGCGGCCGCCGTCGACGCGCTGCTGGGCAACGTCTTCCAGCACACGCCCGAAGGCACCCCCGTGGGCGTGGAGGTCCGGGTGCGGGAGGGCGGCGGGGCGCTGGTCACGGTCGCCGACGGTGGACCGGGGCTGGACGCCGCGGAGCTGCTCGCCCGCGGGCGCAGCGGCGGCGGCTCCACCGGGCTCGGCCTCGACATCGCCCGGCGGACGGCCGAGGCCTCCGGCGGACGGCTGCACGTGTCGTCCTCGCCGGCCGGGACGCGGGTGACCCTGGACCTGGCCCCGCCCTCCTGATCAGGCCGGTTCGGGCACCCCGCCCGGGTCGCCACCGGGGTCGTCGGGCGAGGGCTCGACCGGCGCGGGCGGCAGCGTGTCGGGCGTGTCCGGCGAGAGCTCGCCCGGGTCGTCGGGCACGGGCTCGCCGGGGTCGAGCGGGCGGTCGGGCTCCGGGATCGGGGTGACCATGCGCCCAGTCAACAGCGCCGGTGCCCGGTCGGCACCTCGCGGACGCTCCCCGGGCGGGCCGACCTGGCTACGATCGGGCCGGTCAGAGGCGCATCCACGCCCCCGTCGCGGGGCCGACCGGCGTGAGCGAGGAACCAGTGGGCCGAGACCGCGACCAGCAGGGCGCCCGGCCGCTCCCCCCGCGCCTGGACCCCCGCGCCGGCGGTCGCCCGCGTCCCCGGACCGGGTCCAGCGCGGCCGGGCTGCGGGAGCAGGGCGGCCGCCGCCGGCTCGTGACCGGCAGCCGTGTGGTCGCCGGGCTGCTGTCGGTGCTGCTGCTCGCGGGCTCGGGCTGGGGCTGGTACCTCGGCCAGGTCGCCGACGCGACGGTGAACCGCACCGACGCCATCCCCACCGAGGGCAACGACGGCGACGGCGAGGCGATGAACCTGCTGCTGGTCGGCAACGACAGCCGCAGCAGCCTCACCGAGGAGCAGCTGGCCGAGCTCCAGGCCGGCACCGACTCCGGCATCAACACCGACACGATCATCCTGGTGCACGTGCCCGCCGACGGGTCGCGTGCCTCGTTCGTCTCGTTCCCGCGCGACTCCTGGGTGGAGATCCCTGGCTACGGCGAGGACAAGCTCAACGCCGCCTACGCCTACGGCTACACCGACGCCGACGCCCGGAGCGAGGCCGCCCGCGAGGCGGCCGGGGCGCAGCTGCTGGTCCGGACGATCAGCCGGCTCACCGGGCTGCAGATCGACCACTACGCCGAGGTGGACCTGCTGGGCTTCTTCGAGCTCTCCAGCGTCGTGGGCGGCGTCGAGGTGAACCTCTGCGACGCCGTCGACGACCGCGAGTGGTCCGGTGCGTACTTCCCGGCCGGCCCGCAGACGATCAGCGGCGCCGACGCGCTGAAGTTCGTCCGCCAGCGGCACGGCCTCCCAGGAGGTGACTTCGACCGCATCGTCCGCCAGCAGGTGTTCATCGCCGGCGTGCTGCGCAAGATGCTCTCCCAGGACGTGCTGCTCGACCTCGGCAAGCAGCGCGAGCTCGTGCAGGCCGCCGCGGAGTCGCTCACGGTGGACGAGGACCTGAACCTGCTGCGGCTCGCCGAGCAGATGCAGTCGGTGACCACGGGCAGCATCGAGTTCCAGACCGTGCCCAACCTCGGGATCGACCGGGAGGGTGCCGCCTCGATCGTCCGGCTGGAGGACGAGGCGACGCTCGAGCGCTTCTTCGCCGAGCTCTCGTCCGAGCCCGAGGAGGCCCCCGCCGAGGAAGCGGTGCCGCCGGAGGCCGCCGACCCCGCCGACGTCCCGGTCGCGGTCTTCAACGGATCGGGCACGAGCGGCCTGGCGGCCGACGCGCAGGCCGAGCTCGAGGAGGGTGGCTTCCCCGTCGTCTCCACCGGCAACGCCGACAGCTCCGGCTACGAGCAGACCGAGATCCGGCACGCCGCGGGCGACGAGGCGCTGGCCGCCGCGCTCGCCGCCGTCGTCCCCGGCGCCGTCGTCCGGCTCGTCGACGACGCCGCGCCGGGCACCGTGCAGCTGGTCCTGGGCGCGGACTTCAACGGCATCGGCCAGGCCGTGACCGCCCAGCCGCCGTCGGCACCGGCCGAGGGCGAGG
This sequence comes from Blastococcus sp. KM273129, assembly GCF_021698995.1. NCBI lineage: Bacteria > Bacillati > Actinomycetota > Actinomycetes > Geodermatophilales > Geodermatophilaceae > Blastococcus > Blastococcus sp. KM273129. The sequence goes on from NZ_SSXB01000017.1 coordinate 40,107, forward strand.
GCGCCCGCACCGCCGCCGACACCGGCTGCATCAACTGAGGGGCGGCCCTCAGGCGACGACGCGGCCCCGGAGGACGGTGCGCTGCGGTCGCCGGAGCACGTCGAGGTCAGCGCGCGGGTCGGTCTCGTAGACGACGACGTCGGCCGTCGCCCCCTCCTCGATGCCGCGCAGGCCCAGCCACTCCCGCGCCCGCCACGAGCCGGCGGCCAGCGCCGCCTGGGCCGGGAGGCCGGCCTGGCACAGCGCCCGGATCTCGTCGGCGATGACGCCGTGGTCGATGCCGCCGCCGGCGTCGGTGCCCGCGTACACCGGGACGCCCGCCTCGAACGCGGCCCGCACGACGGCGCCCGAGTTCGCGTACAGCCGCCGCATCGTGCTGGCGTAGCTCGGGAACTTCTTCTCCCCCGCCGCGGCGAAGCCCGGGAAGTTCTCCACGTTGACCAGCGTGGGGACGACGGCGGTCCCGCGGCGGGCCATCTCGCCGATGAGCTCCTCGGTGAGCCCCGTGCCGTGCTCGATGCAGTCGATGCCGGCCTCGATCAGCGCGGGCAGCGCGTCGGTGCCGAAGGTGTGCGCGGTGACCCGGGCACCCTCCTCGTGCGCGGCGGCGATCGCCGCGGCGACGACGTCGGCCGGCCACTCGGGCGCCAGGTCGCCGACCGAGCGGTCGATCCAGTCGCCGACGAGCTTCACCCAGCCGTCGCCGCGGCGGGCCTGCACGCGGGTCTGCTCGACCAGGTCCTCCGGCTCGATCTCGACGCCGAGGCCGGGGATGTACCGGCGGGTGCGGGCGATGTGCCGCCCGGCCCGGATGATCGTCGGCAGCTCGGGGTCGCCGTCCAGCTCCCGGGTGTCGACCGGCGAGCCGCAGTCGCGCAGCGCCAGCACCCCGGCGTCCCGCTCGGTCAGCGCCTGCTGGCGCGCGTGGGCGATGTCCTCGACGTGCCCGCCGCCGCGGGCGATGCCGACGTGGCAGTGCGCGTCGACCAGGCCGGGCAGCAGCCAGCCGCCGCGGCTGACCGTCTCCGCGCCCGGGACCGGCTCGAAGGTGAACCGCCCGTCACGGACCCAGACGTCGCGGTGCTCCTCCTCGGGCAGCACCACACCGGAGAGGTGGAGGGCGGGGGCGCTCACCGCCCGTTGCCGTCCTTGAACTGGTCGAAGTTCAGCTTGGTGAGGTCGGGCAGGCCCTGGCCCGGCGGCAGGCCCGGCATGCCGGCGCCGCCGAAGGGGTTGGCGCCGCCCGGGAACCCCGCGCCCGGGGGCACGCCGGGGGCGCCGGCGGGGCGGCGGGCCGGGCCACCCTTGCCCTTGCCCTTCTTCCCCTTGCCCTTCTTGGCCTGCGCCTGCATCTGCCGGCCGCGGGCCTTCTTCGACATGGGGCCCATGCCGGGCAGGCCCATGCTGCCGGCCATCTGGCCCATCATCTTCTGGGCCTGGGCGAAGCGCTCCAGCAGGCCGTTGACCTCGGTGACGGTCACCCCGGAGCCGTTGGCGATGCGCACCCGCCGCGACGCGTTGATGATCTTCGAGTTGGCCCGCTCCGCGGGGGTCATCGACTGGATGATCGCCGCGGTGCGGTCCAGGTCGCGGTCGTCGACCTGCTTGAGCTGCTCCTTCATCTGCCCCGCGCCCGGGAGCATGCCGAGCAGGTTGGCGATGGGGCCCATCTTGCGGATGGCCATCATCTGCTCGAGGAAGTCCTCGAGGGTGAAGCCCTCGCGGGCGGCGAGCTTGCCGGCCATCCGCTCGGCCTGCTCGGCGTCGAACGTCCGCTCCGCCTGCTCGATGAGGCTGAGCACGTCGCCCATGCCGAGGATGCGCGAGGCCATCCGCTCGGGGTGGAAGACGTCGAAGTCGCTGAGCTTCTCGCCGGTGGAGGCGAACATGATCGGCTGGCCGGTCACGTAGCGCACCGAGAGCGCGGCACCACCGCGGGCGTCGCCGTCGAGCTTGGTGAGGACGACGCCGGAGAAGCCGACGCCCTCCTGGAAGGCCTGCGCGGTGGTGACCGCGTCCTGGCCGATCATCGCGTCGACGACGAACAGCGTCTCGTCGGGCCGCACGGCGTCGCGGATGTCGGCCGCCTGCTGCATCAGCTCGGCGTCGATGCCCAGCCGGCCGGCGGTGTCGACGACGACGACGTCGTGCATGGTGCGGCGGGCGTGGTCGATGGAGTCGCGGGCCACCTGCACCGGGTCGCCGACGCCGTTGCCCGGCTCGGGCGCGAAGACGTCGACGCCGGCCTGGCCGGCCACGATCGACAGCTGGTTGACCGCGTTCGGGCGCTGCAGGTCGGCGGCCACCAGCAGCGGCGTGTGCCCCTGCGACTTCAGCCAGCGGCCGAGCTTCCCGGCGAGGGTGGTCTTACCGGCACCCTGCAGACCGGCCAGCATGATGACCGTCGGCGAGGTCTTGGCCAGCCGGATGCGACGGGTCTCGCCACCGAGGATCTGGATGAGCTCCTCGTTGACGATCTTGATGACCTGCTGCGCCGGGTTGAGCGCCTGGGAGACCTCCGCCCCGCGGGCGCGCTCCTTGACCGCGGTGATGAAAGCCCGCACCGCCGGCAGCGCGACGTCGGCCTCGAGCAGCGCGATGCGGATCTCGCGCGCCGTCGCGTCGATGTCGGCGTCGGAGAGCCGACCCTTGCCCCGCAGGCCGGTGAAGACCTTGTCGAGGCGGTCGGAGAGGGTCTCGAACACAGCACGTCCTCGTCAGAGCTCGTGGCGCGGCCCGCCGGCCCGACGACCGGCGACAGGCCCGGCCGTGCCGGGCCCTCGCGCCTCCTGACCCCCAGCGTATCCACCCGGTGGCCGGGCGGCCGCCACCGCGAGGCGTGCGGGGGTGGGTGAGCCGTACCCGGCGGGTCGATGGGAGCGCCGGGCTCAGGGGCGGTGCCCGGCCTCCTCGCCGCCCGCGCCGTCCAGGACGAGCGCCAGGAAGTCGCCGATCCGGACGTGCCGCTCCAGGTCGTGGCGGAACCGCCCGTGCCCCACCACGGTGTAGCGGTTGCGCCGGCCGATCCGCTCCCGGACCACGTACCCGGCGCGCTCGAGGTCGCCGACGATCATCTGGACGGCCCGCTCGGTGATGCCGACCCGGGCCGCGACGTCCCGCATCCGGACGTCGGGGTCGGCGGCCAGGCTGACGAGCACGTGCCCGTGGTTGGACAGGAAGGTCCACCCCGCCCCGCCACCCGTCACGTCCTGGACCTCATGCATGCGCCCATCACCGCTCCCTTGCCATGCGCATTTGATTTCGCATACCGTACTTCGTGCGAGGGGAGTACCCGACGCGCAGGACGCAGCCGCTGCCCGTCAGTCCCGGCCTCGGCCCGGGCACGGCCGGTCCCACCGGGACCGGGGGAGACCTCGCCGCAGCCCGGGAGACGCCCGTGCCGTCACTGGCCCCCACGCCCGCCGCCCGCGTGACCTGGCCCTCCCCCGGCCAGGTGCTCCTGCTCCAGTCGGTCCGCGCGGATCCCTGCATCAGCGTCCTGGCCTCGACCACGCCGGCGCCCCGCATGACCGACACCGACCTGCGGCGGCTCCGCCGGTTGGTCGACGACGCCGCTGGGCGCCTGGCGGGGGACGGCCCACCCGACCCCCACCTGCTGAGGGCGGCCCTCGACGAGGTGGTCGCCGGCGTCGCGCGGCAGGCGACCGGGTCCGCGATCGCCCTCTACGTCAGCCCGCACCTGCGCGAGGTGGTCCGGCTCCCGGTACCCGTCCCCGACCGCGTGGTGGTCGACCGCACCTTCGCGACCCGCGACCTCGTGCGCGCCCTGCACCGGACACCCCAGCACGTCGTCCTGCTGCTGAGCGAGGCCGAGGCCCGCCTCGTGGTGGGGGTGGCCGACGACCTGCGCCCGCCGCCGCGCACCTCGTTCCCCCTCACCGCGGAGACCGCGCCGCTCGACGCGTTCCTCCGCCGGGTGGACGAGGCGCTGGGCACCTACCTGCGGCTGCACCCCGCGCCGCTGGTGCTGGTGGGCGCCGAACGGGTCGTCGGGCGGTTCCGCCGGCAGTCCCGGAACACCGCCCGCCTGGCCGGCACGGTGGACGCGAACCTCACCCGGGCCCCCGTGACCGCCCTCGTGCCCCGGATCAGGGAGGTGCTCGAGGCCTACCTCCGCTCCCGGCAGGACGAGGCGCTGGAGCACCTGGACCGGCGGCGGTCGCGGCACGCCGTGGTGGAGGGCATCGACGCCTGCTGGCTGGCCGCGCGGCGGGAACGCCCGGAGATGCTCGCCGTCGAGGAGGGCTTCACCCACGCCGCCCGGCTCAGCCCCGACGGCGACTTCCTCACCCCGGCCGACGACGTCGAGCACCCGGACGTGGTCGACGACGTCGTCGACGAGCTGATCGAGACGGTGCTGCTGCGCGGCGGGTGGATCGCCTTCGTCGACGACGGGGCGCTCGCCGGCTCCGGCCGGGTGGCGCTCACCGTCCGCTGACGGCCGTCAGGCGGCGCGGCGGGCCCCCGTGCCGGTGGCACCGGCGAGCACGTCGCCGACCACCAGCGCCGCGCCGCAGTCGGCGCACGCCCACTCGGGGCACTCGCCACCGTCCTCGGTGTGGCCGTCGGCGCACGGCGGCTGCACGAAGTCGCGGTCGTCCCCGCAGGACGGGCAGGGCCAGTGGCGGCTGTCCACGAGCAGGCTCCTCTCGGCCGGTGGGACCGGTCCGTCCCGATCCACGCCGACCGTCGCACGGACCTCCGACAGAACCGGGTAGCTCAGGACGGCGTGTCGGTCCCCACGGCCACCGCCGGGCCACGGGTGGCCGCGACGAGCGCGGCATCCACCCGCTCGCGCTGCCCCTGGTCCACCGGGGAGCCCGAGGGGTTGGCGACGTAGAAGCAGTCGACCGCGTCGCCCCCCAAGGTCTCGATGCGGGCCGACGTGACGTCGAGCCCCTCCGCCGCGATCGCTGCGGTCAGCCGGTAGAGCAACCCCGCCCGGTCCCCCGCCCGCACCTCGACGATGCCGGTGGCGCGACCGCTCACCTCGTGGTTGTGCCAGGAGATGCGCGGCGGCGCCGACCGGGCCTCCTCGCGGTAGTCGGCCTCCCGCTGGCGCAGCCGCTCGGCCAGCCGGAGCGTGCCCTCGAGCGCGGCCCGCACGCCGTCGGCCAGGATCTCGGGCACCGGCGCCCGGCCGAACCGCGGGCGCACCGAGTACACGCCGGTCGCGTACCCGTCGGCCACGGTCATCTTCGCCGCCCGCACGTCGAGCTGGTTGAGCGCGAGCACGCCGGCGCAGGTGCTGAGCAGGCCGGGCCGGTCGGGGGCGCCGATCGTGACCTGCTGCCCGTCGGCCACCTCCTCGATCGCGACGGTCACGCCCCGCGTCGCACCCGGGAGCCCGGGCACCTGCACCGTCGCCTGGGCGCGGGGCGCCGGGTGCAGCACGGGTTCGGGCGCCGGCAGCGGGGTGCCGCCGAGCTCGGCCTGCACCCGGGCGACCAGCGCCGCCACCAGGTGCGCCTTCCACGGCGACCACGCCGACGCGCTCGTCGCCGCGCCGTCGGCCTGGGCCAGCGCGTGCAGCAGCTGGAGCACCGAGGGGTCGCGCCCGATGGTGGCGGCCACCCGCTCGATGGTGGCCGGGTCGTCGATGTCCCGCCGGGTCGCCGTCGCCGGGAGGAGCAGGTGGTGGCGCACCAGGGTGCCCAGCGTCGCGACGTCGGCCTCGGCGAAGCCCATCCGCGCGCCGATCGCGGCCGCGATCGGCTCCCCCACCACGCTGTGGTCGCCGGGCCAGCCCTTGCCGATGTCGTGCAGCAGCGAGGCCACCAGCAGCAGGTCGGGCCGGTCGACGTCGCGGGTCAGCTCGGAAGCGGCCGCGGCGGCCTCGACGAGGTGCCGGTCGACGGTGAACCGGTGCCACGGATGCCGCTGCGGCAGCGAGCGGACCCGGTCCCACTCCGGCAGCAGCCGGGCCAGCAGGCCCTCCTGGTCCAGCTGCTCCAGCACCGGCACCGCGGACCGGCCGCTGGCCAGCACGCGCAGGAAGGACCACCGCGCCTCGGCCGGCCACGGCTCGGGCATCGGCGGGCTGTGCACCGCCAGCACCTTGAGCGTGTACGGCGAGAGCAGCAGGTCGGCCCGCGCCGCGGCCGCCGCGGCCCGCAGCACCAGCCCCGGATCGGCGGCGGGGCGGGCGTCCCGCGCGAGGACCACCTCGTCCCCCTGCCGGACGACGCCCTCGGCCAGCGGCTCGCGGCGCACCCGGCGGTAACGGCCGCGGGGGCGGCGGACCAGCCCGGCCTCCACCCGCCGCCAGGTCTCGTCGGCGACGAATGCCAGCCGCCGGCCGGCCAGGCTGACCTCGCGCAGCAGCGCGTCCTCGTCGGCAAGCCCCAGCGCAGCGGCGATCGCCCGCTGCTCCTGGCGCACCAGGACGTCGGCCGCCCGCCCGGACCGCCGGCGCAGCTCGTCGCGCACGTCCAGGAGGAAGCCGTAGGCCTGCTCGACCTCGGCGGCGGGCTCGTCGGCGAGCTGGGCGGCGGCGGCCGCGCGCAGCACCTGCCCCTCGCGCAGGCCGCCGTAGGCCTCCTTGAGGTCGGGCTCGAGCAGGAAGGCGAGCTCGCCGAGCCGGCGGGCGCGGTCCCGGCGCAGGTCGCGCAGCTGGGGCAGCAGCCGGGCGGCGTGCTGGCGCCAGCTGGCCAGCGTCGCCGTGCGCAGCCGGGCGGCGAGCGCCGCGTCACCGGCGACCAGCCGCGCGTCCAGGAGCCCGAGCCCGGCCTTCACGTCGGTCGAGGCGACACCGACCGCCTCGGCGACCGACCGCACCGAGTGGTCCAGCCGCAGGCCGGCGTCCCAGACGGGGTACCAGAGCGCGTCGGCGACGGCGGCGACCTCCGGCCGGTCCTCGTGCACCAGCACCAGGTCCAGGTCGCCGTGCGGCGGCAGCTCCCGGCGGCCGAGGCTGCCGACGGCGACGAGCGCGAGGCCGTCGGTGCCCGTGCGGGGCGGCGGCCCCCCGCGCCGGGCGCGGGCGGGCGGGGTACCCCCCACGGCGTCCGCCAGCAGCCCGGCGAGCCACGCGTCCAGGGCCTCGACCCGCTCCGCGCGGGGCAGCTCCGCCAGCGCCTCGGTGTCCAGCACGACTCCCCCTCGGTACGGCCCGGATGGAAAGGCGCCGGCCGGGGGGCGGGCCACCCCACCACCCCGGCCGACGCCGTTGAGCTACGCGCGGAGCGCTCGCCTACAGGGCGTCGTCGCCGCGCTCCCCGGTGCGGACCCGCACGATCTCGTCGATCGTGGTGACCCACACCTTCCCGTCCCCGATCTGGCCGGTGGAGGCCGCCTCGACGACGGCGTCCACGACCCGGGCGGCGTCCAGCTCGCTGACGACCACCTCGATGCGGACCTTGGGCACGAAGTCCACCTGGTACTCCGCGCCGCGGTAGACCTCGGTGTGGCCGCGCTGGCGGCCGAAGCCCTGGACCTCGCTGACGGTGAGCCCGGCGATGCCGATCAGCTCGAGGGCGTTCTTGACGTCGTCCAGCTTGAACGGCTTGACGATCGCGGTGACCAGCTTCATGCCAGCGTCCTCTCGGTGTTGCGGGCCTCGGCACGCGCCTGGCCGGCCAGCGGGGCGGTGGAACCACTGCTGCCGAGCGACGCGAAGTCGTAGCCGGACTCCGCGTGCACGACGGTGTCGATACCTGCGACCTCGTCGTCCTCCGCGATGCGGAAGCCCATCGTCTTCTGGATCACGAAGCCGATCAGCAGGGTGACGACGAAGGAGAACGCCAGGACGGCGAGGGCACCGACGACCTGACGCCAGAGCTGGTCGACGCCACCACCGTAGAAGAGGCCGTCGACGCCGGACGGAGCGGCCGCCGTACCGAGGAAACCGATGGCGATGGTGCCCCAGAGGCCGCCGACGAGGTGGACACCGACGACGTCGAGCGAGTCGTCGTAGCCCAGCGTGTACTTCAGGCCCACGGCCAGGGCGCAGAGCGCACCGGCGACGACGCCGATGATGATCGCGCCGATCGGCGAGACCGCGTTGCAGGCCGGGGTGATGGCCACCAGGCCGGCGACGACGCCGGAGGCGGCGCCCAGCGACGTGGAGTGACCGTCGCGCACCTTCTCCACGAGGAGCCAGCCGAGGATGGCGGCACCCGTGGCGACGAGGGTGTTGACCCAGGCCACCGCGGCGGTGTTGTTCGCGGCCAGCGCGGAGCCGGCGTTGAAGCCGAACCAGCCGAACCACAGCAGCCCGGCACCGATCATCACCAGCGGCAGGTTGTGCGGGCGCATGGCCTCGCGGCCGAACCCGCGCCGCTTGCCGAGCACCAGGGCCAGCGCCAGGCCGGCCGCACCGGCGTTGATGTGGACGGCGGTGCCGCCGGCGAAGTCGAGCGCCGCCAGGTCGTTGGCGATCCAGCCGCCGATGACGTCGTCGCCGTCGAAGGCGAAGACCCAGTGGGCGACGGGGAAGTACACGATGGTGGCCCAGATGCCGGCGAAGACCATCCACGCGCCGAACTTGGCGCGGTCGGCGATGGCGCCGGAGATCAGCGCGACGGTGATGATCGCGAAGACGGCCTGGAAGCCGACGAAGGCCATGACGGGCAGGCCGCCGGCCTCGCTGGTGGCGTCCTCCATCAGGCCGTTCAGCCCGAAGTACTCCAGCGGGTCGCCGAGCAGGCCGGCGCCGCCGACGCTGTCTCCGAAGGCGATGGAGTAGCCGTAGAGCACCCAGAGGACGCTGATCAGCGCCAGCGCCCCGAAGCTCATCATCATCATGTTGAGGACGCTCTTCGCGCGGACCATGCCGCCGTAGAAGAGCGCGAGGCCTGGCGTCATCAGCAGCACGAGCGCCGCGCTGGTGAGGATCCAGGCGGTGTCGCCGGTGTTGACCACGGCAACCTCCTGTGTCGGGTCGTCGGCCGGGCGGCCGGATCGGTGGGCTCGGGCCCTCCGTGCGGGAGGGGCGACGCGGTGTTCACCGTGCCGGGCGCGTGTTTCCGGCGATGTCGGCGCCGCGTTTCACGGGCGTGAACTCCTCGCCGCGTGTCCCGCGGTCACGTTGCGTCCGTGTTGCGCGCCCGCCCGGAGCCCTCCCTCACCCACCGATCGCGGGGATCACCCCTCGCCGACCAGCCCCTCGGCGAACTCCCGCGGCTCGAACGGCGCGAGGTCGTCGGGGCCCTCCCCCAGCCCGATCAGCTTCACCGGGATGCCCAGCTCCTGCTGCACCCGGACGACGATGCCGCCCTTGGCGGTGCCGTCGAGCTTGGTGAGCACGACACCGGTGACCTCGACCGCCTCGGTGAACACGCGGGCCTGCACGACGCCGTTCTGGCCGGTGGTGGCGTCGAGCACCAGCAGCACCTCGGTGACCGGCGACTGCTTCTCCACGACCCGCTTCACCTTGCCCAGCTCGTCCATGAGCCCCGACTTGGTGTGCAGCCGGCCGGCGGTGTCGACGACGACGGTGTCCACCTCCGCCTCGACGCCGGTGCGCACCGCCTCGAACGCCACCGCCGCCGGGTCGCCGCCCTCGCGGCCGCGGACGGTGAGCACGCCCACCCGCTCGCCCCAGGTCTCCAGCTGGTCGGCGGCGGCGGCGCGGAACGTGTCGGCCGCACCCAGGACGACGCTCTTGCCGTCGCCGACGAGCACGCGCGCGAGCTTGCCGACGGTGGTCGTCTTGCCGGCGCCGTTGACGCCCACCACCAGCACCACGCCGGGCCGGCCCTCGTGCCGGGAGGTGCCCAGGGTCCGGTCGAGGTCCGGGCCCAGGACGGCGGTGAGGTTGTCGACGAGGAGGTCGCGCAGCTCGGCGCCCGACGCGGTGGCCAGCACCATCGACTGGGTGCGCAGCCGCTCGACGATCTGGGTCGTCGCGGAGACGCCGACGTCGGCGGCGAGCAGGGTCTCCTCGATCTCCTCCCAGTCGTCCTCGGTCAGCTTCTCGCGGGCGAGCACGGTGAGCAGGCCGCGGCCGAGCGAGGACTGCGACCGGGCCAGCCGCGAGCGCAGCCGCACCAGCCGGCCGGCCGAGGGGGCCGGCTGGTCGAACACCAGCCCCGGCTCGGGCTCGGCCGGGGGCAGCTCGACCGTGGGCGGCGCGTCGGGGACGACCGCGTCGGGCTGGTCCTGCAGGCCCTGGCCCGAGGCGGTGGCGCCCGTGGGCCGCGGTGGCTCCGCCGGGGGTGCGGGGGGCCGCGGCCGGGTGAGCGTCGTGCCGCTGACGGCGTCGTCGTCGAGACGCGTGGTCCGCCTGCCGCGGCCGACGAGGAGGCTGACCCCGAGGATCAGCGCCACGACCAGGATCGCGATCGCGATCAGCACGAATTCCATGCCGCGAGTCTCCCAGCACCGGCCCCCGGAGCACCTCCGGGACGGCGGGTCCCCGCACGCGGGGGTGGATGCGCCAGGCTGTGCCCATGCCGCCGCCCGCTCCGTCCTCCCCCGCCCTCGTGCTGGGCCCCCTGCTGCGGCACGTGGACCCCGTCTCGGCCACCGTGTGGGTGGAGACCGATCGCCCGTGCGAGGTCGACGTCCTGGGGCGGCGGGCGCGCACCTTCACCGTGGGCGGCCACCACTTCGCGCTGGTGCTGGTGGAGGACCTCGCGCCGGGCAGCACCACGCCCTACGAGGTGCGGCTCGACGACACCCTCGTCTGGCCGCAGGCGGGCTCGGGCTTCCCGCCCAGCCGCATCCGCACCCCCGGGCGGCCCGGCCCGTTCCGGCTGGCCTTCGGCTCGTGCCGGTACGCCAGCGCCCGCACCGTGGAGGAGTCCGAGGGCATCCCGCCCGACGCGCTCGACCTGTACGCCCGGCAGCTCGCCGCCCGGCCGGAGGAGGAGTGGCCCGATGCGCTGGTGCTCCTCGGCGACCAGGTCTACGCCGACGAGCTCACCGAGCGCACCCGCGGCCGGCTGGCCCGCCGCCGGGACCGCGGGCAGCGGGCCCGGGTGCCGGAGGCGCAGGTCGCGGACTTCGAGGAGTACACCCACCTCTACCTCGAGTCCTGGCGGGACCCGGAGGTGCGCTGGCTGCTCTCGACGATCCCGTCCTCGATGATCTTCGACGACCACGAGATGATCGACGACTGGAACACCTCGGCGGCCTGGCGGCGGACGATGCAGGACGAGCCGTGGTGGTCCGGCCGGATCACCGGCGGGCTGATCAGCTACTGGGTCTACCAGCACCTGGGCAACCTCAGCCCGCAGGAGCTGGCCGAGAACAAGGCCTGGCGCGCCGTCCAGGACCTGGTGGACGCCTCCGGGGACACCCCGGCCGACGCCGAGCCGATCCTGCGCGAGATGGCCGTGCGCGCCGACGCCGACCCGGCGAGCGTGCGGTGGAGCTTCGTGCGGCACTGGGGCGACGCGCGGCTGGTCGTGGTCGACAGCCGTGCCGGGCGGGTGCTGGAGGAGACCGGCCGCCGGATGCTGGACGACGACGAGTTCGACTGGGTCGAGGCAGCGATGCGGCAGGCCGCGCGGGACGGGGTGGAGCACCTCGTCGTCGGCACCTCGCTGCCGTGGCTGCTGCCGCACGCCGTCGACGCGCTCGAGCGGTGGAACGCCACGCTGAACCTCCGCCACCACGGCCGCTGGCGCGGTCGGCTGGCCGAGCAGGTGCGCCAGCTGGCCGACCTCGAGCACTGGGCGGCGTTCGGGCACTCCTTCGACCGGCTGGGCCGGGCGCTGCTGTCGGTCGCGCGCGGCGAGCACGGCCGGCCCCCGGCGACCGCGCTGGTCCTCTCCGGCGATGTCCACCACGCCTACGCGGCCGAGGTCGTGGAGCCCGGCGGGCTCGCCTCGCGCGTGCACCAGCTCACCGTCTCCCCGCTGCACAACCAGGCGCCGCACCCGATCAAGGTGGCGTTCCGGATCGGCTGGAGCCGGCGCGCCCGGCGGCTGATGGAGGCGCTCGCCCGGTGGGTCGGCGCCGAGCCCGCCGGCCTGGAGTGGGAGAAGCAGGCCGGGCCCTACTTCGGCAACCAGATCGGCGAGCTGGTGCTCGACGGCCGCGAGGCGCGTTTCGTCCTGTCGGTGAGCGAGCGGGGCGCCACCACGCTGAGCCAGGTCGTGGACGCGCCGTTGTCGAGCGCCTGAGAGGGTGAGGAGGTGAGCAAGCCGGCCCCCGGTCCCGACCAGCCGCCGATCCCGGTCCGCCTGGTCACCTTCAACACCCACCACGGCGTGGGTACCGACGCGCGCCACGACCTCCCCCGGCTGGCCAGGCTGCTGGCCTCGGTGGACGCCGACGTCATCTGCCTGCAGGAGGTCGACCGGCACTTCGGCCCGCGCAGCGAGGACGTCGACCAGGCGCTGCTGCTCTCCCGGGCGCTGGACATGCAGCTGGCCTGGGGCCCGGCGATCGACGAGCGGCGGCCGGGTGACCAGCCGCCTCGGCAGTACGGCAACGCGCTGCTCTCGCGGCTGCCGATCCTGATCAGCGACGTGCACCGGCTGCCCGGCAGCGGCGAGCCGCGCAGCGCTCTGCGCACGATGGTCGAGCTCGACGGCGGGGCGCTGTGGGTGACCGCGACCCACCTCACCACCCGCTCGGCGGACGAGCGGCGGGCGCAGGTCGAGGCGCTGGCCGCGCTGCACACCGACTCCATGGAGACCGGCGTGCTGGTCGGTGACTTCAACACCGCGCCCGACGCCCCGGAACTGGACGCGCTGCGGCGGCGGTTCACCGACGCCTGGCGGCTGGCCCGGGCCCGGGACGACCAGTCGGGCTGGCGGTTCTGGCAGTCCGACGCCGGCCACACCCACCCGGCGCGGTCGCCGCACCGGCGCATCGACCAGGTGTGGGTCTCAGCGGGGGTCGCCGTCGCCGGGGCCCACGTCCTCGACGCCGGGGGCGCCTCCGACCACCTCCCCGTCGTCGTCGACCTCGAGGTCCGCTCCGGCGTCTGAGGAACCCGGCACCCGCCGTCCCCGCCTCAACCCTCGGGGGGGTCAGGCGGTCTCGAGCTCGCGCAGGCGCTGGCTGATGACGCCGGTGATGCCGTCCCCGCGCATGCTCACCCCGTAGAGCGCGTCGGCGATCTCCATCGTCCGCTTCTGGTGCGTGATGATGATCAGCTGCGACGTCGACCGGAGCTGCTCCACGAGCACCAGCAGCCGGCCGAGGTTGACGTCGTCCAGCGCCGCCTCGACCTCGTCGAGCACGTAGAACGGCGAGGGCCGGGCGCGGAAGATCGCCACCAGCATCGCGACCGCCGTCAGCGACCGCTCCCCGCCCGAGAGCAGCGACAGCCGCTTCACCTTCTTGCCCGGCGGCCGCGCCTCCACCTCGACGCCGGTGGTCAGCATGTCCTCCGGGTCGGTGAGCACCAGCCGCCCCGAGCCGCCCGGGAACAGGGTGGCGAAGACCTGCTCGAACTCCCGCGCCACGTCGGCGAACGCCGCGGCGAAGACGTCGTGGATGCGGCCGTCCACCTCGCGGACGACGGTGAGCAGGTCCTTGCGGGTGGTCTTGAGGTCCTCGAGCTGGGTGGCGAGGAAGGTGTGCCGCTCCTCCAGCGCCGCGAACTCCTCCAGCGCCAGCGGGTTGACCTTGCCCAGCGTGGCGAGGTCCCGCTCGGCGCGGGCCACCCGCCGCTCCTGGACGGCGCGGTCGTAGGGCACCGGGTCCGGTGCCGGCTCGCCCTTGGCCTCGGCCTCGGCCACCTGCTGCGGCGGGGGCGGCACCGGGGCGGCGGGCCCGTACTCGCCGATGAGCGTGGGCAGGTCGACGCCGAACTCCTCGGCCGCCCGGGTCTCCAGCGACTCGATGCGGTAGCGCTGCTCGGTGCGGGCCACCTCGTCGCGGTGCACCTCGTCGGTGAGCCGGTCGAGCTCCGCGGTGGCCGCGCGCACCCGGCTGCGCACCTCCAGCAGCTCGGCCTCCGCGCCGCTGCGGGACGACGCCAGCGCATCCCGCTCCGCGGCCGCGCGCACCAGGGAGTGCTCGAGGGCGGCGAGCGCGACCCCCGCGTCGTGCCGCACCCGGTCGGCCACCGCGGCCCCGCGCTCGCGCGCCACCCGGGCCGCCGCGGCCCGCTCCCGGGCCGCCCGCTCCTGCCGGGCCTGCCGGCGGAGCGATTCGGCTCGTCCCTGCAGGGCGCGGGCCCGCTCCTCGGCGGTGCGGACGGCGAGGCGCGCCTCCGTCTCGGCCTGCCGGGCGGCGGCCACCTCGGCGCGCAGCCGGTCGCGCTCCTCGGTCGGCGGCTCCTCCTCCACGGGCGCGGCCTCCGCCTCGGCGAGCTGCTGCTCGAGCCCGGTCAGCGAGGTCTGCGCCTGCTCCAGCGCCTGCTCGGCCCGCACTCGCGCGGCCAGCGAGCGCTCTGCCTCCGAGGCGGCCGAGCGCGCCGCGGCACCGAGCTCGGCCAGCTGCGCGGCGACCGCCGAGCGGGAGCGGTCGGCGGCCTGCCGGGCGGCCAGCGCGGTGTCGACGTCGGCCGAGCGCGCGCGGGCCGTCTCGCGGGCCGCGGCCAGCTCCTCGGCGAGCGCGGCCGCCCGCTCCGTCGCGGCCGCGAGCTCGGTGGCCGCCTCGTCCACGCGGGCCCGCAGCTCCAGGTTCGACGGCGCATCGGTCTGGCCGCCCAGGGCCCAGTCCGCGCCGAGGAGGTCGCCGGTGGCGGTGACCGCCCGGACCCGGGGGTGGGTGCGCACGAGCGCGACCGCCGCGTCCAGGTCGGCCACCAGCGCGACGCGCTCGAGCGCGCGGGCCAGCGCCGGGCGCAGCGCCTCGGGCGCCTGCACCGCGTCCAGCGCCCAGCGGGCGCCGCCCGGCAGCTCGGGCCAGCCGTCCCGCGGCACCGGCGGCACCCCCCCGGTGACCAGCAGTCCGGCGCGCCCGCCGTCGGTGCGGGTGAGGTGCTGCAGCGCCGCGGCGGCCTCGGCGACCCCGGCGACGACGACGGCATCGGACATCCCGCCCAGCGCGGCGGCCACGGCGACCTCGTCGCCGGGGGTCACGGCGAGCTGCTCGGTGACCGGGCCGAGCACGCCCGCCAGGCCCGCCCCGAGCACCGCGGCCGCGCCGTCGGCGGGGGTGAGCCCGAGGGCGAGGGCGTCGCGGCGGGCCTGCCAGGAGGCGCGGTCGCGCTCGGCGGCCCGCTCGGCCTCGGCCAGCTCGGTGACCCGGCGGGCCGCGGCGGTGTGCGCGGCGACGGCGTCCTCGTGCGCGGCGACCAGCGCGAGGTCGGTGTCCTCCTGGTCGGCGACCTGCCCGCGCCGGTCGGCCAGCCGCTCGTCGGCGGCCCGGGCGCGGTCGGCCGCCTCGGCGGCGGCGACGGTGAGCCGCTCGATCTCGGCCTCCCCGGCGTGCACCCGGGACCGCGCGGCCGCCACCTTGCCGGAGAGCCGGGCCAGCCCCTCGCGGCGGTCGGCGAGCGCCCGGGCAGCGGCGACCCAGGCCTTCTCGGCGGCAGCCAGCGCGGTCTCCAGCTCCGCCCGGCCGGCGACGACCGCAGCGAGCCGCTCCCGCTCGGCCTGCAGGCCCGCGGCGAGCTCCGCCTCGGTCGAGGCGACGCGGTGGGCCTCGGCGTCGAGCTGGTCGGGGTCGCGACCGGGCGCAGCCGAGGGGGCCGCGGCGGAGAGGTGCCGGTGCCGCTCGGCGGCGAGCTGGGCGACGCTGCGGAACCGCTCCCCCAGCGCGGAGAGCCGGTACCAGGTGTCCGAGGCGGCCTGCAGCCGCGGGGCGCTCGCGGCGAGCTCGCTCTCCAGCTCGCCCTCCCGCCGGGAGACGGCGGAGAGCTCGCGCTCCACCACGGCGCGCCGCTGCCGGGCCGCGGTCTCGTCGGCGACGTCCCGGTCGAGGGCGTCGCGGAGCTGGACGAGGTCGTCGGCGAGCAGCCGCAGCCGGGCGTCGCGCAGGTCGGCCTGCACGCCGGCGGCGCGGCGGGCGACCTCGGCCTGCCGGCCCAGCGGCTTGAGCTGGCGGCGCAGCTCGGCGGTGAGGTCGGCCAGCCGGTCGAGGTTGGCCTGCATCCCGTCGAGCTTGCGGAGCGCCTTCTCCTTGCGCTTGCGGTGCTTGAGGACGCCGGCGGCCTCCTCGATGAAGGCGCGGCGGTCCTCGGGGCGGCCGGAGAGGACGGCGTCGAGCTGCCCCTGCCCGACGATGACGTGCATCTCGCGGCCGATGCCGGAGTCGCTGAGCAGCTCCTGGACGTCGAGCAGGCGCACCTTGTCGCCGTTGATCTCGTACTCGCTCTCGCCGGAGCGGTACATGCGGCGGGTGATCGACACCTCGGTGTACTCGATCGGCAGCGCGCCGTCGGCGTTGTCGATGGTGAGCGTCACCTCGGCCCGGCCGAGCGCCGGGCGCCCGGCGGTGCCGGCGAAGATGACGTCCTCCATCTTGCCGCCGCGCAGGCTCTTGGCGCCCTGCTCGCCGAGGACCCAGGAGATGGCGTCGACGACGTTGGACTTGCCCGACCCGTTGGGGCCGACGACGGCGGTGATGCCGGGCTCCAGCCGGAGCGTGGTGGCGGACGCGAAGGACTTGAAGCCCTTGAGCGTCAGGCTGGAGAGGTGCACGAGGTCAGCACTCTAGCCCGGGATCCCGGGTTGCCGGGGGCCTGCGAGGCCGGTGGTGCGCCTGTGACCGGCCCGTTCGAGGCCCCGGGGTCCCGCCTCAGGCGAGCGCGGGCTCGGCGGTGTCGCCCGCCAGGGAGAGCAGCTCGTGGGCGATGGCGGCGTCGCGCTGGGCGCGCAGCTCGGCGAGCTCCTGCTCGAGCCGCTGCACCCGGGCCCGCAGGGCGGCGTTCTCCTCGGCTACCCGGAGTTCCACGGGGGTGACGACCGAACCGAACAGGGCCTTGGCCATGGCTGTGACGGCCTTTCGAGAGCGAGAGGGTGTGCCCGGCGCCCCGGTGCGCGGTCGGCGCGGGCTGGATGTTCCCAGGGTGACAGCCCCCGACACGCAGGTCAACGGCGCCGGGGTGAGGCTCCCGTGTCGGGGGGATGTCGTCTTCGTCACGCCGTGGTGAAGCCCTCCAGCCCCTGCGGGGGTGCGGAGCGGACGTCGACGCCGGTCACCCGGCCCGGGGCGTCCGGGCCGTCGAGCGCGGCGACGAGTTCGCGCACCGCCGCCTCGGGCCCCTCGGCGACCACCTCGACCCGCCCGTCGGGGAGGTTGCGCGCGACCCCGGAGAGCCCGGCCCGCTGCGCGAGCCCGCGCACGAAGTACCGGTACCCGACGCCCTGGACGCGGCCGGAGACCAGCACCTCCACGCGGACGGTCACGCGCGCCGCGCTCTCGGCCGGGGCTGGCAGGTGGGGCAGCTGTAGCTGGAGCGGTTCATGAACGACTCGCGGCGGATCGGCGTGCCGCAGCGGGGGCACGGCCGGTCCTCCTGCCCGTAGACCGCGAGGAAGCGGGAGAAGTACCCGCTCTGCCCGTTGACGTCGACGTAGAGGGAGTCGAAGGAGGTGCCGCCCTGCGCGAGCGCCTCCCCCAGGACGTCGCGGACGCCGTCGAGCAGGTCGGCCACCTGCGCCCGGGTGAGCCGGTCGGTGGGGCGGGAGCCGTGCAGGCGGGCCCGCCACAGCGCCTCGTCGGCGTAGATGTTGCCCACCCCGCCGATGAGCGTCTGGTCCAGCAGCGCCCGCTTGACCTCGGTGCGGCGGCGGCGCAGCGCCGCGGTGAACGCGTCGACGTCGAACGACTCGTCCAGCGGGTCGATCGCGATGTGCGCCAGCCGCCCCGGCACGTCGTCGCCGTCCGCCTCCTCCACCGCCAGGCCGCCGAACGTGCGCTGGTCGACGAAGCGCAGCTCCCGGCCGCGGTCGGTGAAGGTGAACCGGGCGCGCAGGTGGGTCTCGTCGGGGGCCGACGGCTTCTCGACGAGCAGCTGGCCGCTCATCCCCAGGTGCCCGACCAGCGCGCGCCCCGACGGCGACCCGTCGGGCTCGGCCAGCGGCAGCCACAGGTACTTGCCGCGGCGGTGCGCGGCGGTGAGCGTGCGGCCGGTGAGCGCCTCCACGAAGTGGTCGGCGCCCTCCAGGTGGCGGCGCACCGCCCGCGGGTGGTGCACCTCGACGGCGGCGACGGTGCGCCCGGCCACCCACTGCTCCAGCCCCCGGCGCACCACCTCGACCTCGGGCAGCTCGGGCACGGGTCTACTCCTCCGACAGCGCGCGCCAGGCGGCCTCGGCGGCCTCCTGCTCGGCGGCCTTCTTGGTGCGCCCCGTGCCGGTGCCGCGGACGGTGCCGGCGAGCAGCACGTCGGCGCGGAACGTCTTGGCGTGGTCGGGCCCCTCGTCGTCCACCTGGTAGACCGGTGCACCGAGCCCCTGCGCCGCGCCGAGCTCCTGCAGGCTGGTCTTCCAGTCCAGGCCGGCGCCGCGCGTGGCCGCCTCGGCCAGCAGCGGGTCGAACAGCCGGTGCACGATCGCCGCGGCGGTGTCCAGCCCGCAGCCCAGGTGCAGCGCACCGATGAGGGCCTCGAGCGCGTCGGCGAGGATCGAGTCCTTCTCGCGGCCGCCGGTGGTCTCCTCGCCGCGGCCCAGCAGCAGGTGCGGGCCCAGCCCGTCCTCCCCGAGGCGCCGGGCGACGCCGGCCAGCGAGGTCATGTTCACCACGGAGGCACGCAGCTTGGCCAGCTGGCCCTCGGGGAGGTCCGGCTGGCTGCGGTAGAGCTCGTCGGTGACGACCAGACCGAGCACGGAGTCGCCGAGGAACTCCAGGCGCTCGTTGGTCGGCAGGCCACCGTTCTCGTAGGCGAACGACCGGTGGGTCAGCGCCAGCGGCAGCAGCCCGCCCGGCAGCGCGACACCGAGGGCGTCGAACAGCCAGGTGGCGGCCCGCTCGGCGTGCTCCGGCCCGCCCGGGGGCGCCGCCGGGACGCGGCCGTCCGCGGCATCCCGGTCAGGATGCGGAGCGGCGGCCGTCGTCCCCATGGCGGTGCGGCAGGTCAGACCGAGAGGACCTGGCGGCCGTCGTACTGCCCGCAGGTCGGGCACGCCTGGTGCGGCGGCTTGAGCTCGCCGCAGGCGCGGTTCGGGCACGGCGACAGGGTCGGCGCGGTGGCCTTCCACTGCGACCGGCGCATGCGGGTGTTGGCCCGCGACATCTTCCGCTTCGGAACGGCCACGTCAGTTCTCCTCTGGGGTGGTGGATTCGCCGGGGGTGCCCGGCGAGGAAGCGAATCGCTCCGCGAGGGCCGCCCAGCGGGGGTCGGTCACCTCGTGGGTGTGGTCCTCGGGCAGGTCGTCGATCCGCTGACCGCAGCCGACGCACAGGCCGCCGCAGTCCTCGGTGCACACCGGCGAGAGCGGGAGGCTCAGCACGATGGTGTCCCGCGCCAGCGGCTCGAGGTCGAGGAAGTCACCCTCGACCCGGCGCACCTCGTCCTCCTCGCTGGTGGCCTCGGTGGTGCTGCCCGCGTAGGCGTACAGCTCCTGGACGTCGAGCGCCAGCGTGTCCTCGAGCGGCTCGAGGCAGCGGGCGCAGGAGCCGACGACCGGCACCTCCAGGTCGCCGGAGACCAGCACGCCCTCCATGACCGACTCCAGCCGGAGCCGCAGGTGGACCTCGGCGCCGCCGGGGACCCGGATGAGCTCCAGGCCCCAGCCCTCGGGCGCCGGCGCCGTCCGGTCGAGCTCGTGCAGGCTGCCCGGGCGCCGGCCCAGCTCCCGGAGGTCGACCTTCCAGGGGTTGGTCGAGGGGCGCCGGTCCTCGGGGGACGCAGCGCCGGGGTGGTTCCGGGGAGCAGCAGGCATGTCGGTACTCGCGGTCGGGTGCGGGAGGGGTGGTCAGCCGGGCGGGACGCCGACGGCCGGACCGGTGGTCGAGACTACCCGATCCTCTCCGGGGCCCCACCGTGCGGAAGGTCTCAGCCGTCCCGCAGGTTGCTGCGGGCCTTGTCCACCGAGCGCAGCATGCGCTCCAGTGCCGCCCCGAACTCGGCCAGCCGGGTGTCCACGTACTCGTCGACCTCGGCCCGCATCTGCGCGGCCTCGGCGTGGGACTGCTCGCCGAGCTCGTCGGCCCGGGTGACGGCGGTGCGGTAG
This sequence comes from Blastococcus sp. KM273129, assembly GCF_021698995.1. Taxonomy (NCBI): domain Bacteria; kingdom Bacillati; phylum Actinomycetota; class Actinomycetes; order Geodermatophilales; family Geodermatophilaceae; genus Blastococcus; species Blastococcus sp. KM273129. The sequence goes on from NZ_SSXB01000017.1 coordinate 60,098, forward strand.
ACCTCGGTCTCGGTGATCAGCCGCTCGTGCTCGGCCTGGCCGTCGGCGACGAGCGCGGCCCGGTGCTGCTGCCCCTCGGCGACCAGCGCCTGGGCCTCGGCCTCGGCGTCGACCAGGATCTGCTCGGCGTCGGCCCGGGCCTGGGCCAGCAGCTCGTCGCGCTGCCGCCGGGCCGTGCCGATGATCTCGTCGCGCTGCCGCCGGGCCTGGACGAGCAGCTGCTCGCTCTCCGCCCTGGTGCGGCCGGTGAGCCGCTCGGCCTCGGCCTGGGCCTGCTGCAGGATCTCGGTGCGCTGCTCGACGATCGCGCCGGCGGCCTGCACGTCCTCGGGCAGCGACTCGCGCAGGTCGTCGAGCAGGTCGAGCACGTGGTCCCGGGGCACCATGCAGGAGCTCGACATCGGCACGCTGCGGGCGTTCTCGATGACCGTGGTCAGCTCGTCGACGGTCTCGTAGAGGCGGTAGACGACCTCGGTGGTGTGGCCGCGCCCGGGCCGGGTCACGACCGCCCCTCGCGGGCCCGTTCGCGCAGCCGGTCGTCGACGACCTTGGGCACCAGCCGCGAGACGTCGCCGCCGAAGCCGGCGATCTGCTTGACCAGGCTGGAGGAGAGGTGACCGACCTGCGGGGCGGTGGGCACGAAGAGCGTCTCGATGGCGGCCAGCTCGCGGTTCATCTGCGCCATCTGCAGCTCGTACTCGAAGTCGCTGACCGCGCGCAGGCCCTTGACGATGACCGGGATGTCCTGGCTGCGGCAGTAGTCGACGAGCAGGCCCTGGAAGCTGTCGACGCGCACGTTGGGCAGGTCGGCGACGGCCTCCCGGATCAGCTCCATGCGCTCCGCGACGGAGAACAGCCCCGCCTTGCCCGGGTTCACCAGCACGGCGACGACCAGCTCGTCGTACAGCCCGGCGGCCCGGTTGATGACGTCGACGTGCCCGTTGGTCACCGGGTCGAAGGAACCTGGGCAGACGGCACGTCTCACGGACGCCGACCGTACCGGAGCACGGCCTCGCCGTAGCGCCGCTCGCGCAGACCTTCCAGGGGTGTCGGCCAGGCCCACGTGCGCTCCCGGCTGGGCCGCTCGACCACGACGACGCCGCCGGGGGCCAGCCACTCCCCCGCGACCAGCGCCCCGAGCACCTCGTGGACCTCCTCCGCGGGCGTCTCGTACGGCGGGTCGGCGAGGACGACGTCGAACGCCTGCGGCGCGGGCCCGGCGGCGACCGCGGGCACGGAGCCGGCCACGACCCGCCCGCCGGGCAGCCCGACGGCCGCCAGGTTGGCCCGCAGGACCGGCAGCACCCTCGGGCCGGACTCGACGAAGACAGCGGTGGCCGCGCCGCGGGAGAGCGCCTCCAGCCCGAGCGCGCCGGACCCGGCGTAGAGGTCCAGCACCGCGGCCCCCTCGAGGTCGACGAGCGAGCCCAGCGAGTTGAACAGCGCCCCGCGGGCCTTGTCCCCGGTCGGCCGGACGCCGGTGGAGGGGACCTGCAGCCGACGGCCGCCCGCGAGCCCCGCGATGATCCGCGTCACGCCTTCTCCAGCCACTCGGCGCGCTCGTCGCTGGCCAGGGCCGCGACCTCGGCGGCGAGCCCCGGGTGGTCGGCCAGACCGCGCTCGGTGGCCAGCAACGCCGTCGCCTCCGCCCGCGCCTCGGCGATCAGCTCCTCGTCCTCCAGCAGCGACAGCAGCTTGATGCCCGAGCGCCGGCCGGACTGCGCGGCGCCGAGGACGTCGCCCTCCCGCCGGGTCTCCAGGTCCAGGCGGGCCAGCTCGAAGCCGTCGGAGGTGGCGGCGACCGCGGCCAGCCGCTGCCCGGTCGGCGAGGAGGTCGGGGCCTCGCTCACCAGCAGGCACAGCCCGGCGTGCTTGCCGCGGGCGACGCGTCCGCGCAGCTGGTGCAGCTGGCTCACGCCGAACCGGTCGGCGTCCATGACCACCATGACGGTGGCGTTGGGCACGTCGACCCCGACCTCGACCACCGTGGTGGCCACCAGCACGTCGGTCGCGCCGTCGGCGAAGGCGCGCATCACGCCGTCCTTCTCCTCGGGGGTCATCCGCCCGTGCAGGACGTCCAGGCGCAGGCCGGCCAGCGGGCCGGCGCGCAGCGCCTCGGCGACGTCGAGGACGGCGAGCGGGGGCCGCCGGTCGCTGCGGCCCTCGTCCTCCGGCGGCGCGCCGTCGGCGTCCTCCGGCTCGTCCCCGGGCACGTCGCCGATGCGGGGGCAGACGACGTAGGCCTGCCGGCCGGCGGCGACCTCCTCGCGGAGCCGCTCCCAGGCGCGGTCCAGCCAGCCGGGCTTCTCCACGACCGGCACCACCGAGCTGGCCACACCCCCGCGCCCGCTGGGCAGCTGCCGGAGCGTGGAGACCTCGAGGTCGCCGTAGACGGTCATCGCGACCGTCCGCGGGATCGGCGTCGCGGTCATCACCAGCACGTGCGGGGGGCGGCTGCCCTTGGCGCGGAGCGCGTCCCGCTGCTCCACGCCGAACCGGTGCTGCTCGTCGACGACGACCAGCCCGAGGTCGGCGAAGTCGACACCCTCCTGCAGCAGCGCGTGGGTGCCGACGACGATGCCGGCCCGCCCCTCGGCCACCTCGGCCCGGGCCTGGCGGCGGGGCGCGGCCTTGAGCGAGCCGGTGAGCAGGGTGACCCGGGTGCCGGCCGGGTCGCCGTCGAGCTCCCCGGCGCGGCCGAGCGGGCCGAGCAGGGCGCGGATGCCGCGGGCGTGCTGGGCGGCGAGCACCTCCGTGGGCGCGAGCAGGGCGGCCTGGCCGCCGGCGTCCACCACCTGCGCCATCGCACGCAGCGCGACGACCGTCTTGCCCGAGCCGACCTCGCCCTGCAGGAGGCGGTGCATCGGCTGGTCGCGGTCCAGCTCGGCGGCGAGCTCCTCCCCCACCGCACGCTGGCCGTCGGTGAGCGCGAACGGCAGCGCGGCGTCCACGGCGTCGAGCAGCCCCCCCGGCTTCCGCGGGCGCGCGGTGCCGGGCTCCAGGGCGGCGGCCCGGCGGCGGGCGGCGAGGGTGAGCTGCAGGGTGAGCGCCTCGTCCCACTTCAGCCGGTGCTCGGCGCGCTCGACGTCCTGGGCGGTGGTGGGGCGGTGGATGTCCAGGAGCGCCGCCGGCAGCGACAGCAGGCCGTGCCGGGTGCGGATCTCCTCCGGCAGCGGGTCGGTGACCAGGTCGGCCAGGTTGCCCGCACCGCCCAGCAGCAGCTTCACCGACTTCTGGATCACCCAGCTGGAGACGTCCTTGCTCGCCGGGTAGATCGGCACCAGCTCGCGGGCCCAGTCGTCGTCATCGTCGTCGCCGCTGAGCAGGTGCATGTCGGGGTGGGTGAACTGCAGCTTGCCCTGGTAGGTGCCGACGGTGCCGGCGAACATGCCCCACACCCCGGGCGCCAGGCGCGCGTGCCGGTGGCTGAAGAAGACCAGCTTCATGGTGCTGGCGCCGTCGCCGACGGTGACCTCGGTGAGGGTGCCCCGGCGCTGGCGCATGGGCCGGGTGCTCACGTTCCTCACCTGGGCGAGCACCGTCACCCGGTCGCCGGGCTGCAGGTCGTCGAGCCGGGCCATCTCGCCGCGCCGGGCGTAGCGGCGGGGGTAGTGGCGCAGCAGGTGGCGCACCGTGTGCAGGCCGAGCGACTCGGCCATGCCGGTGGCGGTCTTGGGCCCCAGCACCTTCGCCAGCGGGGTCTCCAGCGTCACCGCCATGTCACTCGACCCCGATCTGCAGCGGCAGCGACCCGGGGCCGCCGCCGTAGCGCACCACCTCCACGGTGGGGTGCGCCGACGACAGGTGCGCGCACACCGCGTCGCCGAGCGCCTCGTCGGGGCCGACGACGAGCGTGGCCATCTCCCCGCCCGCGGACAGCAACCGGTCGAGCAGGTCGCAGGCGACGGCGGCGTGCTCCGCGCCGATCACGACGACGTCGCCCTCGGCGGAGCCCAGCACGTCGCCGGGCCGGCAGAGACCGGCGCTGGTCAGCGCCTCCTGGTCCGCGACGGCGAGCTCGGCCCACCGGGTGGCGGCAGCGGCCTCGGCCATGGCGATCACGTCGTCGCCGAAGCGGCGCTGCGGATCGCCGACGGCGAGGGCCGCCAGCCCCTGCACCGGCGAGCGGGTGGGCACCACCCCGATCTCCCGGCCGGCCTCGCGCGCCCGCTCCGCCGCCCGGGAGGCGACGGCGTGCAGGCCGGCGTCGTTCGGGAGGACGACGACCTCCTGGGCGCCGGCGGCGACGATCTCCTCGTACAGGTCGTCCTCGGTGATGCCGCCGGGCTCGCAGACGACGACGCGGGCGCCCTCGGCGCGGAACAGCTCGGCCAGGCCCTCGCTGTGCACCGCCGCGACGACCGCGCGGACCCCCGGGGCCGGCGCCGCCGGGGGCACGGGCGCCAGCGGGGTGACCGTGATGCGGTGCGGGCGGCCGGCCTCGATGCCCGCCTCGATGGCGGCGCCGACGTCGGCGACGTGCACGTGGACGTTCCACTCGCGGCCGGTGGGCGTGTCCACCCCGACGACGACGAGGCTGTCGCCGAGCGCGGCCAGCCGCTCGTGCAGGCGGGCGACAGAGGCCTCGTCGGCGTCGGCGAGCAGGTACTGCACCTCGCTGCCCGGCCCCGGCGGCGGCTGGTGCGGGGCGTGCACGTGGTCGTGCGGGGCGTGCGCGCGGCGGGCCAGTGCAGGGCGCACCGGCTGCACACCGGTGACCGTGCGGACGAGGGCGTCCAGGACCAGGGAGAGCCCGGCGCCCCCGGCGTCGACCACCCCGGCCTCGCGCAGCGCGGCGAGCTGGTCGGGGGTGCCCTCCAGGGCCCGGTGGGCGCCGTCGGCCGCGGCCCCGACGACGTCGGCCAGCGCCGTGCGTCCCTCGTCGACGGCGGCGACGGCGGCCTCCCCCGCGGCCCGGGCGACGGTGAGGAAGGTGCCCTCCTCGGGGTCGGCGACAGCGGTGTAGGCGCCCTCGGCGGCCTTGCGCATCGCGGCGGCCAGCACCGGCCCGTCGGCCGGGGGCTGGCCGGCGAGCTGGTCGGCCAGCCCGCGGAGCAGCTGGGCCAGGATCGTGCCGGAGTTGCCGCGCGCCGACAGGACCGCGCCGCGCGCCACGACCGCCCAGGTGGGCTCGCCCGGCGGCGCCTGGTCCAGCGCCGCCAGGGCGCCCTCGGCGGTGAGCAGCAGGTTGGTGCCCGTGTCACCGTCGGGGACCGGGAAGACGTTGAGGTCGTCGAGCCGCGCCCGGAAGTCGGACAGCGCCTCGACCGCGGCCCGGCACCACTGTCCGACCGCGGCGTCGTCCAGCGCCGTCAGCACGGGAGCAGGCTACCCACGGGCACCGACACCACCGGGCTGCGCGAGCCGCGGACCGCGGTCCGGAGGGCGCTGCGGCACCGCACCCGCGGAGCGGTTAGACTGCTGGACGGTCTTGATGCGGGTGCTGCCTTGCCCCGCCGTCTGCGAACGAATCTTCTGGGAGTGATCAACCGTGGCTGCCAACTGCGATGTGTGTGGCAAGGGCCCCGGTTTCGGTATGTCGGTGTCGCACTCGCACCGCCGCACGCCGCGCCGTTGGAACCCGAACATCCAGTCCGTGCGGGCGCTGATCGCCCCCGGCAACCGTCGCCGGATCAACGCGTGCACCTCGTGCATCCGCGCCGGCAAGGTCGTCCGCGCCTGAAAGAGGACCCCGTCCCTCTCACCGCTCGCGAGCTCGCGGTGAGCCTCTGGACGGGGCCGTTCCATCTCGTCACGAGAGCCCCGGAGGTCACCGACCTCCGGGGCTCCTCGCGTGCGGTCAGCGCCCGATGCCCCGCCCGCGCGCGGCGGTCACCACGAGGTCGACGACGGTCTCCACCGGGAACGCCGTCGCGTCCACGACCAGGTGGTAGAGGCGGGGGTCGGCCGGGTCGCGGCGGTAGAAGTGCCGCACGTAGGCCTCGCGCGCCCGGTCGTTGGCCGCCAGCTCCCGCGCCACCTCCTCGCGCGGGCGCCACGACCGGGCCACCGCCGCGGCCAGCCGCCGCTCCCGCGGCCCGTCCAGCCGGACGTGCAGCGCGTCGGCGCGGTCGGCCAGCACGACCATCGCGGCCCGGCCGAGAACCACGCCGCCGTCACCGGTCGCGATCTCGGCGAGGACCCGCTCGGTCTGCTCCCGGTAGGCCCGGGTGTCGGGCAGCGGCGCCCCCGGCACCACCCCGCCCACCGGGTCGGGCATGGTGCCCAGCGACGCCACCAGCCGCCACAGCCCGCGCACCACCGTCTCGTCGTTGGCCTCGGCCTCCTCGACCGGCACGCCGAGCCGCCCGGCCACCTGGGCGGGGATCGCCCGGTCGTGGAAGGGCAGCCCCAGCCGCTGGGCGACCGCCGGCGCCACCTCGGCCCCCGCGGCGCCGTAGGGGGCCGAGATCGTCACGACGCCCACGTCGGCTCCTCCTCGAGCACCGGCAGCTCCTTGCCGAGGAACACGGCCTCCGGCGAGCACGCGTACACCCCGTAGCCCGGCACGGGCGCGTAGCCCAGCTCCCGGTACAGCGCGACCGCCTCGGGCTGCCGCTGCCCGGTGTTGAGCACCACGGAACGGTGCCCGGCACGGGCGGCCGAGGCCTCCAGCTCCGCCATCAGCACCTGCGCCAGCCCTCGCCGGCGGAACCCCGGCGCCACGTAGACCCGCTTGATCTCCGCGCCCCCCGGCGGGTACGCCCGCCACGCGCCGCAGCCGGCCGGCTCCCCCGCCACCTCGGCGACCAGGAACAGCCCGGCCGGCGGCCGGAACTCCGCCGGGTCGACGACGGCCTCGTCGCGGCCGCCGTAGCGCACCACGTACTCCTGCTGCACCTGCTCGACGAGCAGCTGCGCCAGGGGGTCCTCGTAGGGCAGCGCCCTGAGCCGGACCACCGCGCCGTCCCGCAGCACCTGCTCAGCCGAAGTGCACATGCCCCGCCCTCTCCGCTCCCACGGCCGCCAGCGCGTCCGCGGCGTCCACGCCGTCGACCCGCACCGCGGGCCCCCGCTTCCCCGGCCGGACCAGCCCGACCGGCGTCCAGCCCTCGGGCAGCCGGACCTTGCGCGGGAAGGTCGCCAGCAGCGCGTGGTCCTCCCCGCCGGTGAGCACCCACGCCATCGGGTCCACCCCGAGCGCGGAGCCCACCTGCTGCAGCGGGCCGACCGGCTCCAGGCACGCCTGCGCCAGCGCCGCCCGGTCCAGGTCGAGCACGACGCCGCTGGCCTCCGCGATGTGCCCGGCGTCGGCGAGCAGCCCGTCGCTCACGTCGCACATCGCGGTGGCGCCCGCGTCGGCCGCCACCTGCCCCGCCGCGTACGGCGGCGTCGGGCGCCGGTGCGCCGACACCACGGCCAGCGGGCTGCTGAACCCGCGACGCAGCACCGCCAGCCCGGCCGCCGACCACCCCAGCCGCCCCGCCAGCGCGACGACGTCGCCGGGCCGTGCGCCCGACCGCAGGACGGGCGCCCGGCCGGCCAGGTCGCCCAGGGCGGTGACCGACAGGACGACGGCGGTGCTGCCGGGGGCGGCGGCCACGGTGTCCCCGCCCACCACGGCGGCCCCCTGGGGTGCGCACTCGTCGGCCAGGCCGGTGGCGACCCCCTCCAGCCAGCTGGTGGGCGTGTCCGGCGGGCAGGCCAGCCCCACCACGAGCGCCGTCGTGCGGGCGCCCATCGCCGCGACGTCGGCCAGGTTCGCCGCGGCCGCCTTGTGCCCGATGTCCTCGGCCGAGGACCAGTCCCGCCGGAAGTGCCGCCCCTCCACGAGCACGTCGGTGGTGGCGACGACCCGCCGGTCGGGGGTGCGCACCACGGCGGCGTCGTCGCCGGGGCCGACGTCGGCGGCCGCCGCGGTGCCCGACCGGGCCAGCACGCGGGCGATGACGCCGAACTCCCCGACGACCCGCACGCTGTCGGCCGGATCGCCGCGTGGGACCAGGGGGCGGGGTCGGCTCATCGATGCTCTCCAGTCGCTGCGGTAGGTTGCCGACGAGTCCGCCAGCCGGCGGGGACGACGTCTCGGCACTGTTGCCGGAGGAAGGATCTCCCGTGGTCCACGCCTACATCCTCATCCAGACCGAAGTCGGCAAGGCCGCCCAGGTCGCCAAGACGATCAGCGAGATCAGCGGTGTCACCAAGGCCGAGGACGTCACCGGCCCGTACGACGTGATCGTGCGCGCCGAGGCCGACACCGTCGACGAGCTCGGCCGCCTCGTGGTCGCCCGGGTGCAGTCGGTCGACGGGATCACCCGGACGCTGACCTGCCCGGTCGTCAACATCTGAGCGCTCGCCCCGTGGACCCGCTGCGCCGGGCCGCGATCCTGATCACCGCGGTCACCCTCCCGGTGGTGATCGCGCTGGTCGTGCTGGTCAACCTGCGCGGCGGGGAGGAGCCCGCCCCGGAGGCCGAGGGGCCGGCCGCCGTCGACGGGATCACCCCGGTCCGCCCCGAGGACCTGCCGACGCTCGACCTGGACAGCCCCGAGCTCGGCCCCGAGGCCGAGCAGGCCTGCACCGCGCTGATGGGCAACCTGCCGCTGGAGCTGGCCGGGGAGCCCTCCCGCCGGGTGCGCTCCGAGCGCGCCAACGTCTACGCCTGGGGGGAGCCGCCGGTCGTGCTCACCTGCGGCGTGGAGCGGCCGGCCGGCTGGACCGTCGAGGCGTCGGCCATCCAGATCAACGGCGTGCAGTGGCACGTCGACACCAGTGATCCCGACGCGACGGTGTGGACGGCGGTCGACCGCCCGGTCTACGTCGAGGTGCGGCTGCCCGCCGGCGTCGACAGCGCCCCGGTGACGGCGCTGACCGTGCCGCTGGCCGAGGCCCTCCCCTACCAGGAGCCGGCCCCCGGCCCCTGAGCGCCCGCGCGCGCTCACGCCGGGGGCAGCAGCGCCAGCTGCTCCTCGAGGACGGCGTCGACCTCCCGCACCGCGTCGGGGACCGACCCGGCGACGGCGGTCACCGACACGCTGAACACGCCGTGCCAGCACCACGCGAACGCCGCGGGGTCGACCAGCCCGGCGTCCGGCACGGGGGTGTCCACGGTGAGCAGCCGGCAGTTCGCGGGCAGCTCGGGCGGGTCCACGCTCAGCACGCCGCCGTAGAGCTCGGCGTCGTTGCGGGCCAGGGCCTCGGCGTAGGCGCCGGCGCCTGCCCGCTGCTCGAACTGGTCGACGAAGACGCCGGTCATCGGGCCGGACTCCCGCCCCCAGAAGCGCTCCCACCCGTAGCGGTAGCCGTAGTCGTCGAGCACCGCGAGCTCGCGCTCCGGGTCGGGCGCGTAGGCGGCGACGTCCTCCAGCCGCTTGGCGCCGGCCGGCGGCTCCAGCTCGTCGTCGGGCAGCCGCGGCAGGCCCGAGGGCACGTCCCGGACGACGAGCTCCTCCAGCTCCTGCGGCGAGGAGGGCCGGTCCGAGGACGGGGCGGCGGTGGGGACGCCGTCGACCGCGCGCCCGCAGGCGGTGAGCAGGCAGGCGGTCAGGAGGACCGCCGGGGCGACCCGGGACCCGGTGGCGGCTCCGCCACGGCCCGGTCGCCCGGCGGTCACCGGCCCGGCCGTGCGCCGCCGGCGAGCGCCCCGCTCACCAGGCGGTCCACGAGCTCGGCGAACCCCACCCCGCTGGCGCCCCACATGCGGGCGAACATCGAGATCGGGGTGAACCCCGGCATCGTGTTCACCTCGTTGACCACCAGCCGGTCGGCGCCGTCCGGCCCCGTGGAGAGGAAGAAGTCGACGCGGGCCAGGCCCCGGCAGTCCAGCGCCAGGTAGGCGCGGCGCGCGGTGTCCTGCACCGCGGCGAGCTGCTCGGGGGTGAGGTCGGCCGGGATGTCGAACTCGGCGGCGTCGTCGAGGTACTTGGCGGCGAAGTCGTACCAGTCCACGCCGGGCCGCAGCCGGATCTCGGCGGGCAGGCTGGCCTCCGGCAGGCCCGGGCCGCGCGCGGCCAGCACGCCGCACTCGATCTCCCGGCCGGGGACGGCGGCCTCCACGATCACCTTCGGGTCGACCGCCGCGGCCGCGGCCACGGCGGCCGGGAACTGCGCCCAGTCGGTGACCTTGCTGATGCCGATGCTGGAGCCGGCGCGGGCGGGCTTGACGAAGACCGGCAGGCCCAGCCGCTCGCGCCCGGCCTCGCCGAGGAGGTCGGCGTCCGCGCACACCGCGCCGTGCTCGTCGCGCAGCACGACGTGGTCGCCCTGCGGCAGGCCGGCGGCGGCGAGGAGCTTCTTGGTGAACTCCTTGTCCATGGAGGCGGCGCTGGCGAACACCCCGGAGCCCACGTAGGGCAGCCCGGTCATCTCCAGCAGGCCCTGGACCGTGCCGTCCTCGCCGAAGGCCCCGTGCAGCACCGGGAAGACGACGTCGACCTCGGTGAGCGCCCGACCGACCGCCGCACCGGGCTCGAGGACGGCCAGCCCGCGGGCCTCGGGGTCGCCGACCAGGGAGACCGCCGTGCCGCCGGTGACCTCGGGCAGCGCGCCGCCGGTGAGGGCGAGCTGCTGGCCGGGGTCGGGCAGCACCCAGCGGCCGTCCTTGGCGATGCCGACGGGCACCACCTCGTAGCGCTCGGGGTCCAGCGCGGCCATCACGCTCCCGGCCGAGATGCAGGAGATGGCGTGCTCCTCGCTGCGCCCGCCGAAGACGACCGCCACCCGCACCCTGCCCCGCTGTCCGCTCATCGACGCGACCCTAACCGAGGGCCGGCCGCGGCCCCCGCCGCGTCGCCGGCGCACGCGCCGGTCCGCCGGGGCGGCCCGGGTGTGGCAGCCTCGTCGCCGTGCACGACGACCCAGCCCACCAGACCGCTCCCGGGGCCGCGCGCACCACCGACGGGCCCCGGCACCCCCTGGGGCTGCGCCTGGCCGGCGCCGCGGTGCACCTGTACACCGCCAGCGGTTCGGTGCTCGGCCTGCTCATCGTCCTGGCCGCCTTCGACGGCGCGGTGGAGACCGCGCTGTGGCTGATCCTCGCGACCCTGTTCATCGACGGGACCGACGGGATGCTGGCCCGGAGGTTCCGGGTCAAGGAGACGATCCCCTGGTTCGACGGCGCCCGGATGGACGACATCGTCGACTACCTGACCTACGTCTTCGCGCCCGTCGTGCTGCTCTGGACGACCGACCGGATGCCCGGCGGCGCGCTCGGCTGGGTGCTGGCCGCGCTGCCGCTGCTCGCCTCCTGCTACCAGTTCTGCCGGGTGGACGCGAAGACCGAGGACCACTACTTCCTCGGCTTCCCCAGCTACTGGAACGTGGCGGCGTTCTACGCGATCGTCCTCGACGTCGGCCCCACGGGCGTCGGCGTGACGCTCGCCGTCCTCACCGTCCTGGTGTTCGTGCCGGTCAAGTACGTCTACCCGTCGCGCACCAAGCTGCTGCGCGGGCTGAACCTGGGGCTGGCGGCGGTCTGGCTCGTCGCCTTCGCCGTGCTGATCGTCCAGTACCCCGACCCGCACCCGCTGGTCGTCGCGGTGAGCATGGTCTACCTGGCCTACTACTTCGGCATGAGCATCTGGCTCACCGTGGCCGGCGCCCGCCGCCGGCCTGCGTCAGCCGACGGCGTCCAGCGCGCGGGCTAGGTCGGCGACCAGGTCCGCGGTGTCCTCGATGCCGCAGGAGAACCGCACGAAACCCCCGGGCACGGCGTCGCCACCCCACTGCGCCCGCCGGTCGATCGTGCTGTGCACGCCGCCGAAGCTGGTCGCCGCGGCCCACAGCCGGCTGGCGCCCAGCAACCGGGAGACGGCGGCCTCGTCGGGCAGCTCGGCGGAGACCACGCCGTTCGGGCGGAGCATCTGCCGGGAGGCCAGGGCGAACGACGGGTCCTCCGGCCGCCACGGCCAGCGCAGCCCGGTGACGGCGGGGTGCCCGGCGAGCAGCTCGGCCACCGCCGCCGCGTTCTCCGACTGGCGGGCCAGCCGCAGGTCCAGCGTGCTCATCGAGCGGTGCCCCAGCCAGGCCTCGAACGGGCCCGGCGTGCTGCCGGTGCGGTCGCGGAAGCCCTTCACCGCCGCGTGGAGCTCGTCGTCGGTGACCGACACGTGCCCGAGCAGCAGGTCGCTGTGCCCGGTGAGCGCCTTGGTGTCGCTGCCGACGGTGAGGTCGGCGCCCAGCGCCAGCGGCCGCTGGCCGAGCGGGGTGGCGGTGGTGTTGTCGACCGCCACCAGGGCGCCCGCGGCGTGCGCGGCCGCGGCGACGGCCGCGATGTCGCAGACGTCGAGCTGGGGGTTGCTGGGCGTCTCGAGCAGCACCATCCGGGCGCCGGCGAGCCCGCCCCCGGCCGCGAGCTGCTCGATCTCCGGCGTCGGCACGTACTGCACCTCGACGCCGAACCGGGTCAGCTCCTGCGCGGCCAGCATGCGGGTGGCGTAGTAGCCGTCCGAGGGGAGGACGACTCGGTCCCCGCTGCGGACGCAGGCCAGGACGGCGGCGGTCAGCGCCGCCATGCCGGTGGCGAAGGAGAGGCAGCGGCCGCCGTCGAGCTCGCCGACGGCGTCCTCGAAGTGCCGCAGGGTGGGCTGCTCGGTCCGCGCGTAGGCGTCGGCACCGCCGGCCCGCGGGGGCTGGTCGCCGAGGTGGAAGGGGGCCGCGAACACCGGTGAGGGCCGCAGCGGCGCCCCGGGCACCGCCGGGTCCTCCCCCGCCCGCACCGACCTGGTCCCGTCGCCCCACCCGCTGTCCACGACCGGTTACTCCATCACTCGGGCTTGGCCTCCCGCGACATGATCTCGCGCACCATCTGCGCCGGCGCCTCCCCCTCGTGGCAGACCCGCACGACGGCCTCGGTGATCGGCACGTCGACGCCGTGCGCCCGCGCGAGGTCGAGCACCGAGCGGCAGCTCTTCACGCCCTCCGCGGTCTGCCGGGTGCTCTGCTGCACCTCCTCGACGCTCATGCCGCGGCCGAGCTTCTCGCCGAAGGTGCGGTTGCGCGACAGCGGCGAGCTGCAGGTGGCCACCAGGTCGCCCAGGCCGGCCAGCCCCGCGAAGGTGGTCAGCTCGGCCCCCAGCGCGAGCCCCAGCCGGGCGGTCTCGGCCAGCCCGCGGGTGATCAGCGAGGCCCGGGTGTTGTCCCCGAACCCCAGCCCCTCGGCGATGCCGGCCGCCAGCGCGATCACGTTCTTCACCGCGCCGCCCAGCTCGCAGCCGACGATGTCGGGGTTGGTGTAGGGCCGGAAGTAGCGGGTGTGGCACGACGTCTGCAGCTGCGTGCCGCGGCCGCTGTCCGCGCACGCGATCACGGTGGCCGCCGGCTGCTCCTCGGCGATCTCCCGGGCCAGGTTCGGCCCGGAGAGCGCCGCCACCCGGCTGGGGTGGGCGCCGGTGACCTCGCAGATCACCTCGCTCATCCGCTTGGTCGTGCCGAGCTCGATGCCCTTCATCAGCGACAGCAGCGTGGCGTCCGGCGGCAGCAGCTCCCGCCACGCCGTCAGGTTGCCGCGCAGCGACTGCGAGGGGACCGCCAGCACGACCAGCTCGGCGTCCGCCAGCGCCTCGGCGGGGTCGGCGGTCGCCTGCAGCCGGTCGGGCAGCCGCACGCCGGGCAGGTAGTCGGGGTTCTCGCGCCGCTCGCCGATGGCGTGCACCAGCTCGGGCCGGCGCGCGTGCAGCCGGACCTCGCAGCCGGCGTCGGCGAGCACCTTGGCGAAGGTGGTGCCCCAGGAGCCGGCGCCGAGCACCGCCGCCCGCGTCACGCCGCGCTCCCCGCGATGCCGTCGCGGCGCGGGTGGCCCGGTCCGGGGTGGACGGCGGCGGGAGCTGGCTCGCCCCGCAGCTCGGCCAGCTGGTGGCGCACCCGGGTCATCATCAGGTCGGTCGTCTCCCGCAGCAGAGGGGTGTCCAGCGGCCGGCCGGCACGGACCTCGGCGCGCAGGGCCGAGAGGTCGATCGGCTCGCCGACCAGGTAGTCGGTGGGCGTGCGCAGCCGCAGGTGCAGCTTCTTGGTGTGGTAGTCGTGCACCCGCTGCGGGCCAAACTGGGCCACGGGGACGACGACCGCGTCGGTGGTGAGCGCCAGGTGCGCTGCCCCGGTGCGGGCCTGCATGGGCCACCACGCCGGGTCCCGCGTCACCGAGCCCTCGGGGTAGATCACCACGAGGTTGCCGGCCTGCAGGTCGGCCCGAGCCGCGTCGAGGGAGCCCCGGGCCGTCGAGGAGTACCGGGCCACCGGGATCTGCCCCGCCGCCCGCAGGATCGTGCCGGCCAGGCCCTTGAACACGGTCTCCTTGGCGAGGAAGTGCGGGATGCGCCCGCGGTCGAACACCAGGCGGGCGCAGGCCAGCGGGTCGAGCACCGACACGTGGTTGGCCACGAGCAGCACCGGTCCGCGCACGGGGATGCGCTCGAGGTGGCGGTAGCGCAGCCGGAACAGCAGGGACGCCACCGGGTACACGACCACGATGCACAGCCACAGGGGGAACGGGATGTGCCCCCGGGTGCGCCACCTGCCCTCGGGCCGGGCGCCCGGTCCCCCGCCGGCGGCCGCACCGCGCGCGGACGTCTCCTCCGTCACCGACCCGCCTCCCTCTGCTGTGAGCCAGCCCATGATCGACCCGCCCGGCCCGGCCCGGACCACCGGGTCCGGTCCGGGGGCTGCGCGCCTCCCGGGTGCTGACATTGTGGTGCCGTGTCCAGGTGGTCGGTCGTCGTCCCGGCGAAGCGGCTCGCGGCGGCCAAGACGCGGCTGCGCCCGCTCACCGCCGGCCCGGACGGCGACCACGGCGCCCTGGTCCTGGCCCTGCTCGCCGACACGGTCGCCGCCGCGCTGGCCTGCGCCCGGGTGGGGTCGGTCGTCGTCGTCACCGACGAGCCGGCGTCCGCGGACCTGGTGCGCGGGCTCGGCGCCACCACGGTGGCCGACGAGCCCGACCGCGGCCTGAACCCGGCGCTGGAGCACGGCGCGGGGTCCACCGGGAGCACGCACGTGGCCGCCCTCTCCTCCGACCTGCCCGCGCTGCGCCCCGAGGAGCTGGCCGAGGCGCTGGCGGCCGCCGAGACGGCCCCCCGCTGCTTCGTGGCCGACGCGCAGGGGACGGGCACCACGCTGCTGACAGCCGCCGGCGTGCCGCTGCACCCGCGGTTCGGGCGCGGCTCGGCCGGCGCCCACGAGGCCGGGGGCGCGGTCCCGCTGACCGGCGCGTGGCCCGGGCTGCGGCGCGACGTCGACGTCCCCGGCGACCTGCGGGCCGCGCTCGGGCTCGGTGCCGGGCCGCGCACGACCGGGCTGGTGCGCAGCTCGCCATCGCTCGCGAGCCGGGTGGGTGCGGCACGATGAGGGCGTGGCCGAAGAGAGCGCTCCCCGGACCGATCCCCTGCCCGCCGACCGCTACCTGAACCGCGAGCTGTCCTGGCTGGACTTCAACGCCCGCGTCCTCGAGCTGGCCGAGGACGACTCGCTGCCGCTGCTGGAGCGCGTCAAGTTCCTCGCCATCTTCGCCAGCAACCTCGACGAGTTCTACATGGTCCGCATCGCCGGCCTGAAGCGCCGCCAGAGCACCGGGCTCACGGTCCGCTCCCCCGACGGGCTGACCATCCGCGAGCAGCTGGAGCTGGTCACCGCGCGCACCCAGGAGCTGGTGCAGCGCCACTCCGACGTCTTCAACAAGGACGTGCTGCCGCGCCTGGAGGAGTCCGGCATCCGGATCGTGCACTGGGAGGACCTCGCCGACGAGGACACCCGCCGGTTGCGGGACTACTTCCGCGACCAGGTGTTCCCCGTGCTCACCCCGCTGGCGGTCGACCCCGCCCACCCCTTCCCCTACATCAGCGGGCTCTCGCTGAACCTGGCGGTGTCGGTGCGCGACCCCGACACGGGGGCCCCGCGCTTCGCCCGGCTCAAGGTGCCCAACAACGTGCCGCGGTTCGTCGCGGTGGAGTCGGCCGACTCCACCGCCACCTTCCTGCCGCTCGAGGACCTCATCGCCGCCCACCTCGCCCAGCTCTTCCCCGGCCTGGAGGTCATCGACCACCACTTCTTCCGGGTCACCCGCAACGCCGACCTCGAGGTCGAGGAGGACCGCGACGAGGACCTGCTGCAGGCGCTGGAGCGCGAGCTCGCCCGGCGCCGCTTCGGCCCGGCCGTCCGGCTCGAGGTGGCCGAGCCGATGGACCCGCGGATCCTCGAGGTGCTCGTCTCCGAGCTGGAGGTCTCCCCCGACGACGTCGTCCACGTGCCCGGCCTGCTGGACCTCGCCTCGCTCATGGCGCTCTACGACCTCGACCGGCCCGAGCTCAAGGACGAGCCGTTCGTGCCGGCGACGCACCCGCGGCTGTCCGAGGGCGAGACGCCCAAGAGCGTCTTCGCCACCCTCCGCGAGGGCGACGTCCTGGTGCACCACCCCTACCACTCGTTCGCCACGAGCGTGCAGCGGTTCATCGAGCAGGCGGCGGCCGACCCGCACGTGCTGGCGATCAAGCAGACGCTGTACCGCACCTCCGGGGACTCGCCGATCGTCAACGCGCTCATCGAGGCGGCCGAGGCCGGCAAGCAGGTGGTCGTGCTCGTCGAGATCAAGGCACGCTTCGACGAGGAGGCCAACATCAGCTGGGCCCGCTCGCTCGAGCGCGCCGGCTGCCACGTCGTCTACGGCCTGGTCGGGCTCAAGACCCACTGCAAGACCGCCCTGGTGGTGCGCCGGGAGCAGGGCGTCATCCGCCGGTACTGCCACATCGGCACGGGCAACTACAACCCCAAGACCGCCCGCATCTACGAGGACCTGGGCATCCTCACCGCCGACCCCCGGGTGGGCGCGGACCTCACCGACCTGTTCAACGTGCTCACCGGCTACTCGCGGCAGACCAACTACCGCACGCTCCTGGTGGCGCCGCACGGCATCCGCACCGGGCTGATCGAGAAGATCCGCCGCGAGGCCCGCCACGCCGCCGAGGGCCGGCCGTCGGGCATCCGCATCAAGGCGAACTCGATCGTCGACGAGCGGCTCATCGACGCGCTCTACGAGGCCTCGCGCGCGGGCGTCCCGGTCGAGCTGTTCGTCCGCGGCATCTGCGCGCTCCGGCCCGGGGTGCCCGGTCTGTCGGAGACCATCCGCGTGCGCTCGATCGTCGGCCGCTTCCTGGAGCACTCGCGGGTCATGTCGTTCCACAACGGCGGGGACCCGGAGTGGTGGATCGGGAGCTCGGACCTCATGCACCGCAACCTCGACCGCCGCGTGGAGGTGCTGCTCCGCGTCTGCGACGAGGCGGCCCGCATCCAGCTGCGCGAGGCGCTCGAGCCGGCGATGGCCCCCGGGGTCCGCTGCTGGGAGCTGCGCAGCGACGGGAGCTGGGAGCGGCTGGCGGGCCGGGACCACCAGGCCGCGCTGATGCGGAGGGCCCATGAGCTCGCCGGCTGAGCGCCGCACCGTCGTCGCCGCGGGCGGCGTGGTCTGGCGCCCGGCCGACGGCGGCGGGATCGAGGTCGCCGTGGTGCACCGCGCCCGCTACGACGACTGGTCGCTGCCCAAGGGCAAGCTCGACGCCGGCGAGCACCCCCTGCAGGCGGCCTGCCGGGAGGTGCTCGAGGAGACGGGGCTGGAGGTGGTCGCCGGGCGCCGCTGCCCGACCACCCGCTACGCCGTCGACGGGGCGCCCAAGCGGGTCGACTACTGGGCGATGCGCTGCGTGGGCGGCAGCTTCGTACCCAACGACGAGGTCGACGAGCTGCGCTGGCTCCCCCCCGGCGACGCCGGCGCGCAGCTGACCCACGACCACGACCGGCTGGTGGTCGCCGACGCCGCCCGCACCGACGTCCCGCGAGAGGTGGCCGTCCTGCTGGTGCGCCACGGCCGCGCGGGGAGCAAGCAGGAGTTCGACGGCCCCGACGACCTGCGCCCGCTGGACACCAAGGGGCTGCGCCAGGCGCAGCGGCTGGCCGGCGCGCTGCCGCTCTTCTCCCCGGGCGCGGTGGCGTCGGCACCGCCGCTGCGCTGCCGCTCGACGGTGGAGCCCCTGGCGGAGCGGCTCGGCCTGGACGTGCGCGAGCGACCGGAGTTCGGCGAGGAGTGCTTCGCCGAGGACCCGCAGGCGGCGCTCACCGCGCTCGAGCGGCTGCTCGGCGCCGGCCCGGACGCGGGGGTCTCCGTGGTGTGCAGCCAGGGCGGGGCCATCCCGTCGCTGCTGCAGGCACTCGGGGTGCACGGCCACGGCGTCCCCGCCCTGCCGCCGCCGGCCGCCAAGGGCAGCGTCTGGGCCCTGGGCGGGCGGTCCGGTGCGCTGGCGGCCGACTACTACCGCGACTTCGAGCCCGACCCCGACGCCCCCCGCTGAGGCCTCTCGCCGAGACCCCTGGTGAGGCACGGGCAGCTTCACCCGCGACTCCGGGGCCAGATCTGCAGGAAGAGCTTCCTGTGCCTACGGGCTCCTAGGCCGGGCGGGCGGGGAGGGCCGTCGGCAGCCAGGCGGGGCGCCGCGCCTCGTACGCCTCGACGTCGGCCAGGTGCCGCTCGGTGAGGCCGACGTCGTCGAGCCCCTCGAGCAGGCGCCAGCGGGTGTAGTCGTCGGCCTCGAACGGCACCGTGGTGTCGCCGTAGGTGATCTGCTTGGCCACCAGGTCGACGGTCACCTGGGTGGTCGGATCGGCCTCGGCGGCGGCCCACAACGCCTCCACCTCGGCCTGCGGCAGGACGACGGTGAGCAGCCCGGCCTTGGTCGAGTTGTTCTTGAAGATGTCGGCGAACCGCGAGCTGATGACCACGCGGAAGCCGCCGTCCATCAGCGCCCAGACGGCGTGCTCGCGGGAGGAGCCGGTGCCGAAGTCGGGCCCGGCGACGAGGATCGAGGCGTCGGCGAACTCCGGCTTGTTCAGCACGAAGTCCGGCTCGTTGGTGCGCCAGGCGACGAAGAGGCCGTCCTCGAACCCGGTGCGGGTGATCCGCTTGAGGTACTCGGCCGGGATGATCTGGTCGGTGTCGACCGCGCTGCGGCGCAGCGGGGCGACGGTGCCGGTGTGGGTGGTGAAGGCGTCCACGGGTCAGGCTCCGATCAGGTCGGCGGGGGCGGTCAGGCGGCCGGTGAGCGCGGTGGCGGCGGCCACCGACGGCGAGACCAGGTGGGTGCGCCCGCCCTTGCCCTGCCGGCCCTGGAAGTTGCGGTTGCTGGTGGAGGCGGAGCGCTCCCCCGGCTTGAGCTGGTCGGGGTTCATGCCCAGGCACATCGAGCAGCCGGCGCCGCGCCACTCCGCCCCGGCCTCGACGAAGACCCGGTCCAGCCCCTCGGCCTCGGCCTGGTTCTTCACGCCGACCGAGCCGGGGACGACGAGCATGCGGGTGCCGGGGTCGATCTTCTTCCCGCGCAGCATCTCGGCGGCGACGCGCAGGTCCTCGATCCGCCCGTTGGTGCAGGAACCCAGGAAGACGGTGTCGACCTCGATCTCGGTGAGCGGGGTGCCCGGGGTCAGCCCCATGTAGGCCAGCGCCTGCTCGGCGGCCCGCCGCTCCCCCTCGTCGGCCATCTCCGCCGGGTCGGGCACCCGCCCGCTGATCGGCAGGCCCTGGCCGGGGTTGGTGCCCCAGGTGACGAACGGGGTGAGGGTGGAGGCGTCCAGCACGACCTCGGTGTCGAAGACCGCGCCCTCGTCGGTGCGCAGCGTCGACCAGTGCTCCACCGCGGCCTCCCACTCGGCGCCCTCCGGCGCGTGCGGACGGCCCCGGAGGAACTCGAAGGTGGTGCGGTCGGGGGCGATCAGCCCGGCGCGGGCACCGGCCTCGATGGACATGTTGCAGATCGTCATGCGGGCCTCCATCGACAGCGCCTCGATGGCGCTGCCGCGGTACTCGATGACGTGGCCGGCGGCGCCGTTGGTGCCGATCTGCGCGATGACGGCCAGGATGATGTCCTTCGCCGAGACCCCGGGCGCCAGCTCGCCCTCGACGGTGACCGCCATCTGCTTGGGGCGGTACTGCGGCAGCGTCTGGGTGGCCAGCACGTGCTCGACCTCGCTGGTGCCGATGCCGAACGCGAGCGCCCCGAAGGCGCCGTGGGTGGAGGTGTGGCTGTCGCCGCACACGATGGTCATGCCGGGCTGGGTGAGCCCCAGCTGCGGGCCGATGACGTGCACGATGCCCTGGTCGCGGTCGCCCATGGGGGCCAGCCGGATCCCGAACTCGGCGGCGTTCCGGCGCAGCGCCTCGACCTGCGCCCGGCTGACGGGGTCGGCGATCGGCGCGAGGATGTCGAGCGTGGGGACGTTGTGGTCCTCGGTCGCCATCGTCAGGTCGGGACGGCGCACGGTGCGCCCGGCTGCCCGGAGGCCGTCGAAGGCCTGCGGGCTGGTGACCTCGTGCACGAGGTGCAGGTCGATGTAGAGCAGGTCGGGCTCCCCCGGCGTGCTGCGCACGACGTGGGCGTCGTAGACCTTCTCGGCCAGGGTCTTCGGCACGGGCTCGTCCCCTCCGGGTGACTGGTCGCTCCCGAGTTGACGATCTCACTCTTCGGGATGCGAGTATTGCTGTGTGGGACAGCCTAACCCGGTCGCGGTTCTGGACAAAGCGGTGTCGATCCTGCACGCCGTCGCGCACGAGCCCGCCACCCTCGCCGAGCTCGTCGCACGCACCGGCCTGCCCCGGGCGACGGCCCACCGGCTGGCCGTCGCGCTGGAGGGGCACCGCCTGGTCCGGCGCACCGACAGCGGCAGCTGGGCGCCGGGGCCGGCGCTGGCCGAGCTGGGGCGGGGCACCGCCGACATCGGCGAGATCGCCGCGCGCCACCTGGTCACCCTGCGCGACGCGACCGGCGAGAGCGCCCAGTTCTACGTGCGCGACGGCGCCACGCGCGTGTGCGTCGCCGCGGCCGAGCGCACCAGCGGCCTGCGGGACACCGTCCCGGTCGGCGCGCGGCTGCCCATGACGGCGGGGTCGGCGGCGCACGCCCTGCTGGCCTTCATGCCGGCCGACGAGGTCACCCGCCTGCTGCCCTCGGCGAGCTTCACCGCGCGCACCCTGCTCGACGTCCGGCGGCGCGGCTGGGCGCACAGCGTGGCCGAGCGCGAGGCCGGCGTCGCCTCGCTGTCGGCGCCGGTCCGCGACGGCACCGGCACGGTGCTCGGCGCGGTCTCCATCTCCGGTCCGGTCGAGCGGCTGGGCCGCCGGCCGAGCCCCGACGTCGTCGGCGCCGTCCTGGACGCCGCCGCGGCCATCTCCCGCGCCGCACGCTGAGCCCACGCCACCACGGCCGCCGGTCAGGCCAGCCGGCGGGCACCCGCGGACGGGACCGCGGAGAGGACGCGCGGCGCGGCGGCGCCCTCCCGGGCGAACCGGTCGGCGACGGCGGCGGTGACGGCGTCGACCGCACCGGCGTCGACCAGCGCGATCGCGCTGCCGCCGAACCCGCCACCCACCATCCGGGCGCCGTGGGCGCCGGCAGCCACCGCGGCTTCCACGCAGGCGTCCAGCAGGGGCACCGAGACGGCGAAGTCCTCGCGCAGGGAGGCGTGGCCCTCGGTGAGCAGCGGGCCGATCGACCGGGGGTCGGCTCCCGAGCGCAGCACCGAGACCACCCGGTGCACGCGGTCCTCCTCGGTGAGGACGTGCCGGGCGCGGCGGTGCAGCCGGTCCCCTTCCGCGCTGCCGTCGGCGAGGACGTCGAGCGCGGCGACGTCGGGCACCTCGCGCAGCAGTCCGACGCCCAGCCGGGCGGCCGCCTCCTCGCACTCGCGGCGCCGGTCGCCGTAGCCGGAGGCGGCGTGGTCGTGCGTCGTGCCGGTGTCGAGGACGAGCAGCGCCAGGCCGGCGGCGGTCAGGTCGAACGGCACCTGCTCGCTGCTGCGGTCGCGGGTGTCCAGGAGCAGCGCGTGCCCTTCCACGCACAGCAGCGACGCCGACTGGTCGAGGATCCCGGTGGGGGCGCCGACGAAGTCGTTCTCGGCCCGCCGGGCGACGTCCACCAGGTCCCCCGGGGCGAGGTCGAGGTGCAGCAGGTCCCGGACGGCCAGGGCGACGGCGCACGCCAGCGCCGCCGACGAGGAGAGCCCTGCGCCCTCCGGTACGTCGCCGTCGACCAGGATGCTCAGCCCGCCCGGCACCGAGCCGGCCACCTGGTGCACCACCCCGGCCACGTAACCGGCCCAGCCGGGCGGGGTGCCCGGCCGCAGGTCGGGGAGGGCGACGTCGGCGTCGGCGCCCGGGTGCTGGAGCGAGCGCAGCACCAGCCGGCCGTCGTCGCGCCGGCCGACGGCGGCGCGCGTCGTGCGGGGCAGCGCGATCGGCAGCACGTGGCCACCGTTGTAGTCGGTGTGCTCCCCGATGACGTTGACCCGGCCGGGGGCGGCCCAGACGCCCTCGGGCGCGGAGCCGAAGCGCCGGGCGAAGGCGCCGGCTGCCGTGGCGGCACCGTTCACGGCAGGACCACGGCACGCAACTGCTGGGCGACGTCCTCGGGGTTCGTGTCGGTGAGGAAGGCGCCCATGCCGGACTCCGAGCCGGCCAGGTACTTCAGCTTCCCCGGCGCCCGGCGCAGCGAGAACAGCTGGAGGTGCAGCCACCACTCCCCGCGGCCGTCGCGCACGGGCGCCTGGTTCCACGAGGCGATGTAGGGCATCGGGGTGTCGAAGCGGTGGGCGAAGCGGCCCAGGAGGTCCAGGTACACCTCGGCCAGGGCGTCCCGCTCGGCGTCGTCGAGGGCCGGCAGGTCGGGCACCCGGCGGTTGGGGAACAGCTGCACCTCGTAGGGCCAGCGGGCGGCCGCCGGCACGAACGCCGTCCAGTGCTCGTCGGCGGCCACCACCCGGGGGCCGCTCCGCTCCGCCGCGAGCACGTCGGCGAACAGGTCGCGGCCCGTGGCCCCGCGGTACCGGCGCACCGAGGCGAGCACCTTCGCCACGCGCGGCGGCACGAAGGGGTAGGCGTAGACCTGCCCGTGGGGGTGGCCGAGGGTCACCCCGATCTCCTCGCCGTGGTTCTCGAAGCAGAACACCTGCTCGACGCCCTCGAGGGCGGACAGCTCCGCCGTGCGGTCCGCCCAGACGTCGACGACCAGCCGGGCGCGGTCGGGGCCGAGCTCGGCGAACGCGCGGTCGTGGTCGCTGGTGAAGCAGACGACCTCGCAGCGGCCCAGCCCCGGCCGCAGCTCCGCCAGTGGGGTGCCGGGAGCCGCGGCCGGCAGGTCCCGGTCGACGTCCGCGGCCAGGGAGGGGAAGCGGTTCTCCAGGACGACCACCTGGTAGTCGCCCTCGGGCACCTCGGTGGCCCGGCCCGGCCGGGTGGGGCACAGCGGGCACTCGTCCGCCGGCGGCAGCACGGTACGGGCCTGCCGGTGCGCGGCGACGACGACCCACTCGCCCAGCAGCGGGTCGAACCGGAGCTGCGAGCGGGTGGCGACGGCGGGCAGGTCCCGGCCGTCCCGGGCGTCGCGCGGCACGGGCTCGGCGTCGAAGTAGAGGATCTCCCGGCCGTCGGCCAGGGCACGCCTCGTCCGGAACACCGTGCGACCGCCTTCCGCCGACAGCTGGGACGGCGAGAGCCCCCGACCGCTGGTCGGGGGCTCTCGATCGCGTAGCCCCGAAGGGATTCGAACCCTCGCTACCGCCGTGAGAGGGCGGCGTCCTAGGCCGCTAGACGACGGGGCCGTGCGCGGAACATCTTGCCATGCCCGCCGGCGGGGTTCGCAGCGGGGGTCCCGGGACGGCGAGAGCCCCCGACCAGTGGTCGGGGGCTCTCGGTCGCGTAGCCCCGAAGGGATTCGAACCCTCGCTACCGCCGTGAGAGGGCGGCGTCCTGGGCCGCTAGACGACGGGGCCGTGCTGGGTGGTGCAAGAGGAACCAGGCTTCCTCGCTGGGGTACCAGGACTCGAACCTAGACTAACGGAACCAGAAACCGTCGGGCTGCCAATTACCCCATACCCCATGGGTAGCACCTCGCGGCGCCGTGAAGAACTGTACCCGACGTCCCGGGGGCGGGTCGCACCGCCCCCCGACGGCGGGTCAGCGCGCGGGCGCCGGCCCGGGCGGGGGCCGCAGGTCCAGGGCCGGGGTCCGCAGCTCCGGCCGCGCCGACCGCCGCCACCGGGCCACCAGCAGCACGAAACCGCCGAATCCGGCCGCGGTGAGCGCGAGCGACACGGGCGCGAGCCCGGCGGGGACCACGTCGGTGGTCACCGCGTCCCCCAGCAGGGCGACGAGCAGGAACAGCACCACGTTGTTGACCGCGTGCAGGACCACGGCCGCCTCGATGCCGCCGGTCAGCCACACCACCGCCGAGGCGGCGAGGGCGAAGGCGAACCGGTCCAGGAAGGTGGCGAGGTCCGGCGGCAGGTGCGCCAGCGAGAAGAGCGCGCCGGTCACCACCGCGGCCACCACCGCGCCGGTGCGGGGCGCGCGGATCCAGCCGGCGATCGCCTGGCTGAGGTAGCCGCGGAACAGGTACTCCTCGGCCGCCGACTGCAGCGGCGTGGTGAGCAGGACGACGGCGAGCAACCAGCCCCACGAGGGGACCGGCCCGGTGACCTCCACCTCCCCCGCGGTGACGGCCACGAGCACCGACAGCCCGATGACGACGCCGATCGACAGCAGCGCCAGCACGGTCAGCCGGGGCAGCAGCCGCCACCGGAACCTGGCCAGCACCGACGACGACCAGCCCGGGCGCATGCCGTGCGCCACCGCCCAGGCCAGCCACACCACCGGGATGCCCACGGCCAGGGTCGCGTTGGTGACCAGCAGCGTGCCCGGATCGGTGAGCTCGATGAGGGCGAGGTCGGGGCTGATCCCGGTCAGGATGCCGAGCACGCCGAGCAGCGCCCCGGCCACGAGGAAGACCACCCCGAGCAGGAGCAACCCCAGCAACGGCCGCCACCAGGCCCAGTCGCGGGACCGCATGGCGTGCAGGAACGACGTCGGCTCGTCGTGCGGCGGCGTCCCCGGCGGCAGTGCCCACCCGGCCGGCGGCACCGGCGGGGACGGCGCCGGCCCGGGCGCCCACGGCGCAGGAGCCCACGGCGCGGAGGGCCACGCCGCGGGCGGGTACGGGCCCGGGGCCTGCGGCCACGGCGGCACCGGGAAGCGCCCCGGCACCGGCCGCAGCGTGGGCGGCGGCCCCGCGTAGGGCTCGTCGGCCGGTCCCCCGCCGCCCGCCGGGGAGCTCATCCCTCCGACGCCACCGCGCGGGCCGCGGCCAGCCGGGCGAGCGTCCGCTCCCGGCCCAGCAGCTCCATCGACTCGTACAGCGGCGGGGACACCGTGCGCCCGCTGACGGCGACGCGGACGGGCCCGAACGCCTGCCGCGGCTTGCGGCCCAGCCCCTCGACGAGCGACTCCTTGAGCGCCTGCTCGATGGCCGGCGTGGTCCACTCCGGCAGCGCGCCCAGCGCGGCCGCCGCGGCGTCCAGCACCTCCACGGCGGAGTCGCCGGCGAGCTGCTTCTGGGCGGCGGCGGGGTCGATCTCGACCTCGTCGACGAACAGGAAGCCCAGCAGCCCGACGGCCTCGGAGAGCACCACCATGCGCTCCTGCGCCAGCGGCGCGATGGCGCGCAGCACCGCCTCCTGCTCGGCGGTGGGCGGCTCGGCGACCAGGCCGGCGGCGGCCAGGTGCGGCACCACGCGGGCGGTGAACTCCTCGACCGGCAGCGCCCGCAGGTGGGTCGCGTTGATCGCCTCGGCCTTCTTCAGGTCGAACCGCGCCGCGTTCGCGTTGACCTTCGTGACGTCGAAGGCCTCCACCATCTCGGCCACCGAGAAGATGTCCCGGTCGTCGGCGATCGACCAGCCCAGGAGCGCCAGGTAGTTGACCAGCCCCTCGGGCAGGAAGCCGCGCTCCCGGTAGACGTCCAGGTTCGACGTGGGGTCGCGCTTGGACAGCTTCTTGGTGCCCTCGCCGGTCACCAGGGGCAGGTGGCCGAAGCGCGGGGTGCCCTGGGCGACGCCGATGTCGGTGAGCGCCGCGTACAGCGCCAGCTGCCGGGGGGTGGAGGGCAGCAGATCCTCGCCGCGGAGCACGTCGGTGATGCCCATGAGGGCGTCGTCGACCGGGTTCACGAAGGGGTAGAGCGGCACGCCGTTGCCGCGCACCAGCACGAAGTCGGGCACCGCGCCGGCGGCGAAGCGCACCTCGCCGCGCACCAGGTCGGTCCAGGTGAGGTCCTCGTCGGGCATGCGCAGGCGCAGCACCGGCTGGCGGCCCTCGTCCCGGAACGCCGCCTTCTGCGCCTCGGTGAGGAACCGGTCGTGGTTGTCGTAGCCGAGCTTGGGGTCCTCGCCGGCCGCCCGCCGCCGGGCGTCGACCTCCTCGTTGGTCGAGAAGGACTCGTAGGCGTGCCCGGACTCGAGCAGCGTGGCGGCCACCTCGCGGTAGACCTCGTGCCGCTCCGACTGCCGGTACGGGCCGTGCGGGCCGCCCACCTCGGGTCCCTCGTCCCAGTCCAGGCCCAGCCAGCGCAGGCTGTCCAGCAGGTGCCGGTAGGACTCCTCGGAGTCGCGGGCGGCGTCGGTGTCCTCGATGCGGAAGACGAAGGTGCCGCCGTGGTGGCGGGCGTGCGCCCAGTTGAACAGGGCGGTGCGGATCAGCCCGACGTGGACCAGCCCGGTCGGCGACGGGCAGAAGCGGGTGCGCACGGTCACCGGGCGCCACCGGCGGTCGAGACGGCGTCGGCCGCCGTCACCGTGTTGGTCAGCGTGCCCAGCCCCTGCACCGAGCAGGAGACGGTCTGGCCGGGGCGGATCGGGCCGACGCCCGACGGCGTGCCGGTCAGCACGACGTCGCCGGGCAGCAGGGTCATCACCTGCGAGATGTAGGAGATCAGCGTCGGGACGCCGAAGAGCAGCTGGCTGGTGCGGCCGCTCTGGCGGCGCTCGCCGTCGACGTCGCAGGTGATCTCCAGGTCACCGGCGTCCAGGCCGATGCCGGCCAGGTCGGTCTCGATCCACGGGCCGAGGGGGCAGAAGGAGTCGAAGCCCTTGGCGCGGGTCCACTGGCCGTCGCTCCGCTGCATGTCCCGCTCGGTGACGTCGTTGGCGATCGTCCAGCCGAAGACGCTGCCCAGCGCCTGCTCGGGGGTGACGTTGCGGGCCCCGCGGGCGCCGATCACCACGGCCAGCTCGACCTCGTGGTGGACGTTGGTGCTGCCCGGCGGGATGCGGATGGCGTCCCCGGGACCGATGACCGAGGTGGAGGGCTTGAGGAACAGCAGCGGCTCCCCCGGCGCGTCCCCGGTCCCCATCTCCTTCACGTGCTCGGCGTAGTTCTTGCCGACGCACACCACCTTGCTCGGCAGGATCGGCGAGAGCAGCCGGATGTCGGCCTGGGCGAACCGGGCGCCGGTGAAGGAGATCTGGCCGAAGGGGTGGCCCTCGATCTGGGCCACCTGGCCGTCTCCGTCGAGGACGCCGAAGGACATGCCCTGAGGACTGGCGAAACGGACGATGCGCACGAGCCGAGGTTAGCCGCGCCCCTTCCCGCCTACCGTGCACCCATGGCCTGCCGGTTCAGCGAGCTCGTCGTGGACAGCCGGGACCCCGAGTCCCTCGCCGCCTTCTGGGCGGCGGTGCTCGGCTACCGGGTCGTGGGGCGGGAGGACGACGGCGCCGTCGAGATCGGCCCGGAGGACGGCTTCGGCGGGCCCGCCCCCACGCTGGTCTTCGTACCGGTCGGCGACCCGACGCCGGGCAAGGTGCGCCTGCACATCGACGTCAGCCCCACCGACCGCGACCAGGACGCCGAGCTGCGGCGGCTGCTCGACCTCGGCGCGACCCCGGCCGACGTCGGCCAGGCCGAGGACGCGACCTGGCACGTCCTGGCCGACCCCGAGGGCAACGAGTTCTGCCTGCTGCGCACCCGGCTCGATCCGGCGTAGCCGGGGGACGGCAACTGGCCGCGGCTCCGGCCGGAGGCCGACAATGTCCCGGTGATCCTCATCGTCGTGAAGTTCCCCGTCCGTCCCGAGCGCGCCGACGAGTGGACCGCGCTGGCCACCGACTACGCCCGCGCGGTGAACGCCGAGGAGGGCTCGCTCTTCTTCGAGTGGTCGCGCAGCCTCGAGGAGCCGGGCACCTTCGTCTGCGTGGAGGGCTTCCGGGACTCCGACGCGGGCGCCGCCCACGTGGCCACCGACGCCTTCAAGCGGTTCGTCGAGCAGGCCCCGGACCTGGTGTCCGCCCAGCCGCAGATCATCTACGTCGACGCACCCGAGGTCTCCGGCTGGGGTCCGATGGGCGAGATCCAGCCGCGCTGACCGGGTGAAGCCGTTCCTGCTGCTGTCCTCGCGCCCGGAGGACGAGGCGGCGGACGAGGAGCACGCGTCGTTCCTGCGCTGCACCGCCCTGCCCGCCGACCGGCTGCACCGCATCCGGATGGAGGCCGGGCCGCTGCCGCCGCTGGACCTCGACGACTACGCCGGGGTCTTCCTCGGCGGGGGTCCGTTCAACTCGTCGGACGCGGAGAAGTCCGCCGTCCAGGTGCGGGTCGAGCGCGACGTCGCCGGCCTGCTCGACGAGGTCGTCGACCGGGACCTGCCCTTCTTCGGCGCCTGCTACGGCATCGGGACCCTGGGCACCCACCAGGGCGGCGTCGTCGACCGGACGTTCGGCGAGCCGGTGTCGGCGGTCGAGGTGGGCCTGACCCCGGCGGGCCGGGCGGACCCGCTGCTCGCCGGGGTGCCCGACCGCTTCACCGCGTTCGTCGGCCACAAGGAGGCCTGCCGCGTGCTGCCGCCGACCGCGGTGCTGCTGGCCTCCTCGGCGACCTGCCCGGTGCAGATGTTCAAGGTGAAGCAGAACGTCTACGCCACCCAGTTCCACCCCGAGCTCGACGTCGCCGCGATCGTCGCCCGGGTGCGCATCTACCAGCACGCCGGGTACTTCGCGCCCAGCGAGGTCGAGACGGTCATCGCCCGGCTGACCCCCGCGGTGGTGACCGTGCCCGGCCGGTTGCTGGCGAACTTCGTCGCCCGCTACGGCTGAGGACGGCCGCTACGGCTGGGGACGGCGCAGCACCGCGTAGGTGAACGCGTCCACCAGGGCGTGCCACGAGGCCTCGACGATGTTGGCGTGGACCCCCACGGTGGTCCACTCCCCCACCCCGTCGGTGGTGTCGATGAGCACCCGGGTGGTCGCGCTGGTGCCGCCCTTCCAGCCGAGGATGCGCACCTTGTAGTCGGCCAGCGAGACGTCGGCCAGCTGCGGGTAGCGGTGCACCAGCGCCTGGCGGAGCGCGTTGTCGAGAGCGTTCACCGGGCCGTTGCCCTCACCGGTGGTGATGATCCGTTCGCCGTCGACGTGCACCTTGACCGTCGCCTCGCTGACGACGACGCCGTTGCCCCAGTGCTCGACGGAGGTGCGGTAGCTCTCCAGCTGGAACAGCGGCGGCGGCGCCTCCGGCAGCTGCCCGCGCAGCAGCAGCTCGAAGGAGGCGTCCGCGGCCTCGAACGACCAGCCGTCGGCCTCGAGCACCTTCACCTGGTCGACCACCCGGCCGATCGCGTCCGACTGGCCGGCGAGGTCCACGCCCAGCTCCCGCCCCTTGAGCTCGACCGAGGCCCGGCCGGCCATCTCGGTGACCAGGATGCGCATGTCGTTGCCGACGACGGCCGGGTCGAGGTGGTTGTACAGCTCGGGGCTCACCTTGATCGCGCTGGCGTGCAGGCCGGCCTTGTGCGCGAACGCCGAGGCGCCCACGAAGGGCTGGTGGTCGTCGGGGGCGATGTTGGCCAGCTCGGCGATCGCATGGCTCACCCGCTGCAGCTCCGGGAGGCACTCGGCGGGCACGGCGGGGATGCCCATCTTGGTGACCAGGTTGGCGATCAGCGCGAAGGTGTCGGCGTTGCCGGCCCGCTCGCCGTAGCCGTTCGCCGTCCCTTGCACGTGGGTGACGCCGGCCTCGACCGCGGCCAGGGTGTTCGCGACGGCGCACCCGGTGTCGTCCTGGCAGTGGATGCCGAGCTTCCCGTCCACGCGGGACGCGACATCGGCCACCACGCGTCCGACGCCCATCGGCAGCATGCCGCCGTTGGTGTCGCACAGGACGCCGACCTCGGCCCCGGCGTCGAACGCCGCCTGCAGCACCCGCACCCCGTAGTCGCGGTCGGCCGCGTACCCGTCGAAGAAGTGCTCGCAGTCGAGGAATACCCGCCGGCCCTGCGCCACCAGGAAGGCGACGGTGTCGGCCACCATCGCCAGGTTCTCCTCCAGCGTCGTGCGCAGGGCCTCGCGCACGTGCCGGACGTCGGACTTGGCGACCAGGCAGACGACCGGCGTCCCGGCGTCCAGCAGCGCGCGCACCTGCAGGTCGTCCTCGACGGCGACGCCGGCCTTGCGCGTCGCGCCGAACGCCACGAGCTGCGCGTGCTTGAGCTGCAGCTCGGTGCGCGCCCGGGCGAAGAACTCGGTGTCCTTCGGCAGGGCGCCGGGCCACCCGCCCTCGATGAAGCCGACCCCGATCTCGTCCAGCAGCCGGGCCACCGCGAGCTTGTCGGCGACCGAGTAGCTGATGCCCTCGCGCTGGGCGCCGTCGCGCAGCGTGGTGTCGAAGACGTGGAAGTCGGTGCTGGTCATGGGGTCTCCCGGGGCGGTGGTGTCGGCCCGAACACGAAAAAGACCCCCCGGGTACGGGAGGTCTGCGCGCAGTCGGGGAGGTGACTGCGCGCTAGGCGATGATGATCCGGCCGGTGGTGCTCATCACGGAGGAGTAAACCACTGCTGCGACGCCAGGCCCCAGCCCGGGGCCGCGGATCGGCGGGATCGGCGCCGGCCCGCCGGCGAGAATCCGGGGGTGACCCCACGAGGCCGGAGGCCCGTGCACCCCGCGGACGGCGAGCTCCCGGGCTGACCGGCGCCCGGGGGCGACCTGGCCCACCCGTGCTCCGCCCGGGTGGCTCAGCCGCCGGCGAGCGCGGTGAGCCGGTCGCCGACCTCCGCCGTGCGGATCGCCGCCCGCGGGTCCCGCGTGGACAGGTCGAAGGCGACGGCGGCGTCGACCTTGCGGGCCTGCTCGGTGCGGCCCAGGTGCTCGAGCAGCAGCCCCACCGACAGGACGGTGGCCGTCGGGTCGGCGATGCCCCGGCCGGCGATGTCGGGAGCCGACCCGTGCACCGGCTCGAACATGCTCGGGTTGGTGCCCGAGGCGTCCAGGTTGCCGCTCGCCGCCAGCCCGATGCCACCGGTCACCGCGGCGGCGACGTCGGTGACGATGTCGCCGAACAGGTTGTCGGTGACGATGACGTCGTAGCGGCCCGGGTCGGTGATGAAGAACATCGAGGCGGCGTCGACGTGCTGGTAGGCGACGGTGACCTCCGGGAACTCGACCGACACCTCCTCCACGATCCGCGACCAGAGCCCACCGGCGTGGGTGAGCACGTTGGTCTTGTGGATCAGGGTCAGGTGCTTGCGCGGGCGGGCGACGGCGCGCTCGAACGCGTAGCGGACCACGCGCTCCACGCCGAAGGCGGTGTTGAGGCTGACCTCGGTCGCGACCTCCTGCGGGGTGTCCTTGCGCAGCACCCCGCCGTTGCCGACGTAGGGCCCCTCGGTGCCCTCGCGGACGCAGAGCATGTCGATCGGGCCGGCGTCGGCCAGCGGGCTGCGGACGCCGTCGAACAGCTTCGCGGGACGCAGGTTGACGTGGTGGTCGAGCTCGAAGCGGAGCCGGAGCAGGAGCCCGCGCTCGAGGATGCCCGGCGGGACGCCGGGGTCGCCGATGGCGCCGAGGAGGATGGCGTCGTGCTGCCGGAGCTCGTCGAGCACCGTGTCCGGCAGGAGCTCACCGGTGCGCTGCCAGCGCGCGGCGCCCAGGTCGTAGGGCGTCGTCTCCAGGTCGGGGGCGACCGCGCGGAGGACCTTGAGCCCCTCCGCCACGACCTCGGGCCCGATGCCGTCTCCGGGGATCACTGCCAGGCGCATGGGAAGGGACACTAGGTCAGAGGGGGCCCGGGCCTGCCGCCCGGGCTGGCGACGCCCCGGTGGAAGGCCCTGCCGGCACCGCGTCCCGGCTGCCGCGGCGGTCCTTGCTCCCGCTCGGCGGCACCGACATCCTGACCGTGTCGCCGGCGCAGACCGGCCCCGACGGAGGAGAACAGTGAGCCAGTCCGACGACCAGCGTCGTTCCGAGTCCCAGCCGTACGGCGGCGGGAGCGGTCAGGAGCACGGCCAGCCCTCCTACGAGCAGCAGCAGTACGGCCAGCCCCGGTACGGGGAGCAGCCGTACGGCCAGTACGGCCAGCAGGGCTACGGCCAGCCCCAGTACGGCCAGCAGTACGGAGCCCCCTCCCCCTACGGGCAGCAGCAGCCCCAGCCGTACGGCGCGTACGGCGGGTACGCCGACCCCGGGGTGCCGGCGAAGCCGGGCGGGGTGATCACGGCGGCCGTGCTGGGCTTCGTCTACGGCGCCATCGGGCTGCTGGTGACCTTCTTCCTCCTGGTGTTCGGGGCGGCCGCCAGTGGCGCCGGCGGCGGCCTGGACGAGGAGATCCCCGGCTTCGGCGCGGTCAGCGGCGCCGTCGGTGGTGCGCTGATCGCCGTCGGCGTGCTGGCCCTGGCCTGGACGGTCGTCATGGTGTGGGGCTCGGTCTGGGCGCTGACCGGCCGCAGCCGGGTGCTGCTGCTCGTCGGCGGCTCGATCGCGCTCGGCTTCACGACCATCGGCCTGCTCGGCAGCCTCGTCGACGGCACCTCCGGGGACGTCGTGGTGAACCTGCTGTTCTGGCTGGCGGCCCTGGCGATCGTCGTCCTGCTGTCCCTGCGGCCGGCCACCCAGTTCTTCGCCGCCCACCGGTACCGCCGCACCGGTCGCTGAACCGGGTGGTTCCGGCCGGCCGGTCCTCCTCGGGGCTGCTCCGGCCCGGCTCCGGTGTGACCATCACTACCAACCGTCCCCGTCGGTCGCGACGGGGGACCCGAGCAGGAGGAACCGCCATGTCCAGCCCCACCGGTCCCGATCCCGACCGTCCGCAGGGCGGCTCGCCGCAGGACCAGCCGGGCTGGGGGCCGCCACCGGGCCAGCAGCCGGGCCCCGGGTACGGCCAGCAGCAGCCGCCCCAGCAGTACGGGCAGGGGTACGGCTACCCGAACGCGCCCGCCGGCTACGGCCAGGCGCCGGGCGGTCAGCGCCCGGGCCAGGTCACCGCGGCGGCGGTCATCGGTGTGGTGATCGGCGGCCTCGGCACGCTCGGTGGGCTGCTCACCCTCTTCGCCATCGGTGCCGTCTTCGAGATCGACGCCCTGCTCGGCCTCCTGGCGCTGCTGTCCTTCGCGTCGGCCGTCGTCGCGCAGCTTGCGCCCGGTCTCCTCGATCGGGTGCGCCTCGGCCTCGGCCCGGCGGCGCTTGAAGTCCGGCGCCCCGGCGTCCTGGTCGGCGATGAACGCCGCGGCCCACGAGCCGTCCTTGATCGCGCCGAGGACCTCCTTCATCGACTCCTTGACGCGGGCGTCGATGACCTTCGGGCCGGAGGTGTAGTCGCCGTACTCGGCGGTGTCGGACACCGACCAGCGCTGCTTGGCGATGCCGCCCTCGTACATGAGGTCGACGATCAGCTTCAGCTCGTGCAGGCACTCGAAGTAGGCGACCTCGGGCTGGTAGCCGGCCTCGGTGAGGGTTTCGAACCCGGCGGTGATCAGCGCGCTCGCGCCACCGCAGAGCACCGCCTGCTCGCCGAAGAGGTCGGTCTCGGTCTCCTCGGCGAAGGTCGTCCTGATCACGCCGGCGCGGGCACCGCCGATGGCCTTCGCGTAGGAGAGCGCGAGCTGGAGGGCGCTGCCGCTGGCGTCCTGCTCCACCGCGACGAGGCAGGGCACGCCCTTGCCGTTCTCGAACTCGCGGCGCACGAGGTGGCCCGGGCCCTTGGGGGCGACCATCGCGACGTCCACGCCGGCCGGGGGCTTGATGTAGCCGAAGCGGATGTTGAAGCCGTGCCCGAAGAACAGCGCGTCGCCGTCCTGCAGGTTGGGCTCGACCGACTCGGCGTACAGGTGCCGCTGCACGTGGTCCGGGGCCAGGATCATGATCAGGTCGGCCTCGGCGGCCGCCTCGGCCGGCGTGACGACCCGCAGCCCCTCGGCCTCCGCCTTGGCCCGGCTCTTGCTGCCCTCCGGCAGGCCGACGCGGACGTCGACGCCCGAGTCGCGCAGCGACAGCGCGTGGGCGTGCCCCTGGCTGCCGTAGCCCAGGACGGCGACGGTGCGCCCCTGGATGATCGAGAGGTCGGCGTCGTCGTCGTAGAAGATCTCGGCGGCCATGCTGTGGTGCTCTCCTTCGTTCGGTGCGACGGTTTGTGCACAAACCGCCCGAATGGGGTGGTGCGGACTAGGCGGTGCGCTCGACCGGGCGCAAGGTACCGGCGCCGGACATGGCGCGCGGG
This sequence comes from Blastococcus sp. KM273129, assembly GCF_021698995.1. Taxonomy (NCBI): domain Bacteria; kingdom Bacillati; phylum Actinomycetota; class Actinomycetes; order Geodermatophilales; family Geodermatophilaceae; genus Blastococcus; species Blastococcus sp. KM273129. The sequence goes on from NZ_SSXB01000017.1 coordinate 94,369, forward strand.
CCCCGCCCCAGGGCGACGGTGCCGGACTGGGCCATCTCCTTGATCCCCAGCGGCGCGAGCACCGCCAGCAGCGCCTGGAGCTTGTCGGGGGTGCCCGTGGCCTCGAGCGTCACGGTGTCCGGGTTGACGTCGACGACGCGGGCGCGGAACAGCTCGGCGGTCTGCAGGACCTGGGTGCGCTCGGCCATCGGCGCGCGGACCTTCACCAGCAGCAGCTCGCGCTGCACGGCGGCCCCGCCGTCCAGCTCGACGATCTTGATGATCTCGACGAGCTTGTTCAGCTGCTTGGTGATCTGCTCGAGCGGCTGGCTCTCCGCGTCGACGACGATCGTCATGCGGGAGAGGTCGGGGTTCTCGGTCGGCCCGACGGCGAGGGACTCGATGTTGAACCCGCGGCGGCTGAACAGCGCCGAGACGCGGGCCAGCACACCGGACTTGTTCTCGACCAGCACCGAGAGCGTGTGCCTGCTCATCCGATTCACACCTGCCCGTCGCCGAAGACCGGGCGCAGGTCGCGCGCGGCCAGGATGTCGTCGTTGCTCGCCCCCGCGGCCACCATCGGCCACACCTGGGCGTCGGCCCCGACGACGAAGTCGATGACCACCGGGGCGTCGTCGATCTCCATCGCCTTCTGGATGACCGCGTCCACCTCCTCCTTGGTCTCGCACCGCAGCCCCACGCAGCCCAGGGCCTCGGCCAGCGCGACGAAGTCGGGGATGCGCACCGGCTTCGGGGTGCCGTCGGCATTGCGGGCGTGCAGCTTGGTGTTGGAGTAGCGGCCCTCGTAGAACAGGGTCTGCCACTGCCGGACCATGCCGAGGTTGCCGTTGTTGATGACGGCGACCTTGACCGGGATCCCCTCGATGGCGCAGGTGGCCAGCTCCTGGTTGGTCATCTGGAAGCAGCCGTCGCCGTCGATGGCCCACACGGTCGTCTCCGGGCAGCCGTACTTGGCGCCCATCGCGGCCGGGACGGCATAGCCCATCGTGCCCAGCCCGCCGCTGTTGAGCCAGGTGCCGGGCTTCTCGTAGGAGATGAACTGCGCGGCCCACATCTGGTGCTGGCCGACGCCGGAGGTGTAGATCGCGTCGGGCCCGGCGATCGCGCCCAGCCGCTCGATGACGTACTGCGGGGACAGCGCGCCGTCCTCGGGCCAGTCGTAGCCGAGCGGGTAGCGCCGGCGCCAGTCGTCCAGCTGGGCCCACCAGGCGTCGAGATCCGGGGTGCGGCCGGCCTCGTGCTCGGCGCGCAGCGCCTCGACCAGCTGGGCGATGGTCTCCTTCGCGTCGCCGACGATCGGCACGTCGGCCTTGCGGTTCTTGCCGATCTCGGCCGGGTCGATGTCGGCGTGGACCACCGACGCCTCGGGGGCGAAGCTGGAGAGCTGACCGGTCACCCGGTCGTCGAACCGCGCGCCCAGCGCGACGATCAGATCCGCCTTCTGCAGCGCGGTCACCGCCGCCACCGTGCCGTGCATGCCGGGCATGCCCAGGTGCTGCGGGCTGCTGTCGGGGAACGCGCCGCGGGCCATGAGGGTGGTGACGACCGGGGCGCCGGTCAGCGCGGCGAGCGCGGCCAGCTCCTCGGTCGCCCGCGCCTTGAGCACGCCGCCGCCGACGTAGAGGACCGGTCGGCGGGCCCCGGCGATCAGCGCCGCCGCCTCGCGGACCTGCTTGCCGTGCGGGCGGGTGGTCGGCTTGTAGCCGGGCAGGTCCAGCCGCGGCGGCCAGGCGAAGTCGGTGGTCGCCTGCAGCACGTCCTTGGGGATGTCGACCAGGACGGGGCCGGGGCGGCCGGTCGCGGCCAGGTGGAAGGCCTCGGCGATCCGCTGCGGGATCTCCTCGGCGTCGGTCACCAGGAAGTTGTGCTTGGTGATCGGCATCGTGATGCCGCGGATGTCGGCCTCCTGGAAGGCGTCGGTCCCGATGGCGGCGCTGGGCACCTGCCCGGTGATCGCCACGACCGGGACCGAGTCCATGTAGGCGTCGGCCAGCGGGGTGACCAGGTTGGTCGCGCCCGGGCCCGAGGTCGCCATGCAGACGCCGACCCGGCCGGTGGCCTGGGCGTAGCCGGTGGCGGCGTGGCCGGCGCCCTGCTCGTGGCGGACCAGCACGTGGCGCACCTGCGAGTCGAAGAGCGGGTCGTACGCCGGCAGGATGGCCCCGCCGGGGATGCCGAAGACCACGTCGACGCCGACCGCCTCGAGCGAGCGCACGAGGCTCTGCGCGCCGGTGATGCCGGCCACCGGCTGGGCGGCGGCCTCGGCCACGGAGCGGGCGGTCGTCTCGACGCCGGTCAGCGCCGCGGCGGCCTCGCGGGTGGCGGCCTCGGAGCCGGGGGCCTCGTGGGGGGTGCTGGTCATCGCGCGTATCTCCTGTGCCTGGCGGCGTGGTACGGGCTGGTGCGACGGACGACGTGCTCGCTGTGCGGCAGGTCACGGCCAACAAAAAACCCCTCGTGCCGCGGGCACGAAGGGTCAGCGCGTCGGTCGGTGACCGGACGCGCTAGGCGAGTACGAGGACGCCGCGGGTGCGGGCGTCGGCGAGCATGCAGGTGCGAGGCACGGGGACACTGTGCGCCCGCGGCCCGCCCCGCGTCAACCGTCCCGTCCCACCACGTGGACACCCGATTCCATTTTCGACGTGTCCGGTGCCGTGACATCCAGCACCGACTCGTCGAAGCCGGCCAGCAGCGCGCGCAGCTCACCGAAGGGCATCGGCCGCGCGAAGAGGTAGCCCTGCAGGTAGCGGCAGTCCATGGCCTGCAGCTCGGCGAGCTGGGCCTCGGTCTCCACGCCCTCGGCGACGACGTCCATGCCGAGGGCCCGGCCGAGCTCGACGACGCCGGCGACCAGGGCGCGGCCGCGCGGGTCGGTGTCGATGCCGGCCACGAACTCCCGGTCCATCTTGAGGATCTGCACCGGCAGCCGGGCCAGGTACGCCAGCGAGGACCAGCCGCGTCCGAAGTCGTCCAGGGAGAGCACGACGCCCATGCCGCGCAGCGTCCGCAGGTCGCCGAGCGCGCCCTCGTGCGCATCCAGCAGCACCGACTCGGTGATCTCCAGGATCAGCTTGCCGGCGGGCAGCCGCGCCGCGGTGAGCGCGGCCGCGACGTCCGGGGCGAGGCAGCCGGCCTGGAGGTGGCGGGGCGAGACGTTGACGCCGGTCTGCACGTCCCAGCCGTCGGCGAGGAGCACCGCCGCGTGCTCGGTCGCCACCCGGAGCACCCAGCGCTGGAGGGGCACGATCAGGCCGTCCTCCTCCGCCAGCGGGATGAACTCGTCCGGCGGCACGGTGCCCAGGAGCGGGTGCTCCCAGCGCACCAGCGCCTCCAGCCCCAGCACGCGGCGGTCGTGCACGCCGACGACGGGCTGGTACAGCACGCGGAGCTGGCCCTCGGCGATCGCCGCGGGCAGGTCCCGGGCCAGCCGGGTGCGCCGGCCCACCGCCGCGTCGACGGCCTCCCCCGAGGAGCGCACGCAGCGCTTGCCCGCGGCCTTCGCCGCGCGCAGGGCCAGGTCGGCCTGCCGGACGGTGGCCGGCGCGTCGGCGGCGGGGTCGACCTCGGCCAGGCCGATGCTCCCGGAGACGGCGAACCGCGGACCGGCGCCCTGCCCGTCGGGCGAGGTCGCCCGGAACGGTCGGTCCAGGGCCACCACGAGGCGCTCGGCCAGCCCGGTGGCCTCCTCGAGCCCGCCCGGCACCAGGAGGGCGAACTCGTCGCCGCCCAGCCGGGCGACGAGGTCCTGCTCGCGGGCGCCGGCGCGCAGCTGGTCGGCGACCTGGGTCAGCAGCTCGTCACCGGCGTCGTGCCCGGCGACGTCGTTGACGGCCTTGAAGCCGTCGAGGTCGACCAGCAGCACGCAGCTCGGCCGGCCGTGGGCGGCCCGGTCGCGCGCTGCCTCGAGCGCGGCGAGGAACCGGGCCCGGTTGGGCAGCCCCGTGAGGAAGTCGGTCCAGGCCATGCGCTCCAGCTCCCGCTGGGTGGAGCGGTGCGCCGTGACGTCGCGCAGGTGCAGCATGAGCCCCGACCGCAGGGCGCTCCCGGGCACCCCGGCGCGGGCGGCGCCGGAGAGCTCGACGTCGCGCCGGTCGCCGCTGCCGGTGACCATGCGCACGGTCGGCGGCAGCGCGCCGGGCTCCGAGGGGACGCTCCCGCGCAGCACGTCCTCCAGCACCGCGCGGTCGCCGGCCTCGACCAGGTCGGCCAGCCGGCGGCCGGTGAGCTCGCGCTCGGACCAGCCGAGCTGGCCGTCGACCGCGCCCGACACCCAGTGCACCCGGCCGTCGCCGTCCAGCACCACGGTGACGTCCTCGGCGCTGGCGGCCAGTGCGCGGAAGTAGGCCTCGGCCCGCTGGAGCCGGCGGGTGAGCCGGCCGCCGTCGACGACCCAGACGAGGCTGCGCAGCGAGGTGCAGAGGACCAGCAGCCCGATCGCCGCCTGCTCCGGCGTCGTGAAGGAGTGCCCGGTGCCGAGCAGCCAGATGACCACGCCCGCGACGCCGTAGGCGGTCGCGTGGCTGACGGCCAGCCCGAACAGCGGCAGGCCATCGGTCTCCCGGCCGGGCTCGCTGTGGTACCCGCGGTCGGAGTCGACGGCCTGGACCGCCGCCGCCAGCATGGCTGCCCAGGCGAGGCTGACGAGCAGGTCGGACGGGGCCTCGCCCAGCACCCGGCTGAGCGCGGCCACGACGGTCGCGACCGAGGCCGCCAGCATCGAGACCAGCAGCCACACCGCCGGCGCGCGGCGGGACGCCGGCGCGCGGGAGACGGTCATGAGCGCGCCCGCGCAGAGCAGCGCGGCACCGGCGGGGTAGCCCATCGCCTGCAGGACCCCGACGAACCCGCCGCCGCTGGGGGAACCCGACCGCGACAGCACGAGCCCGGCGAGCAGCAGCCCCGCGACCACCACGATGGCGCCGTCGAGCAGCTCCCGCACGCCGGCCCGGTCGCTGCGCGGCGGGAGGAGCAGCCAGCAGGCCGCGAGCGCCAGGGGCAGCGCCAGCACCTGTGCGGCGTGCTCGGCCGTGCCCGCCGGACCGTCCACCACGCTGGACAGCCGACCCACCGCGAGCAGCACGGCGACCGCCGTCATGGCCCACCACGGCCGCCGCGCGGCGCGGTCCAGCCGGGAGGCGTGCCGCGCCACGACGACCGCGGTGGCCAGGGCACCGACCGCCAGCAGCACGCTGAGGGTCCCCTCGCCGGCCGCGGAACCGAGGGCGGGTCCCACGACCGCCCCCGCGACCGCCAGGACGGCGAGGACGACGTGGAGGAACCGGGACTCCCGTCGCTCCGCCGCCGAGGCGGCCGGTGGCATCGCGCCCGGCGAGGCGGTGCGCGGCGGGGCGGCGAACGGGGCGACGACGGACGGCGGGACGGTCCGGGCCGCAGCTCCGTCGTCCCGTCGCTGTGCGCCCAGGTCCACGACCCCGTGGTCGGCACCGGGGCCGGGGCGGTGGAACCCCCGCCGCCCCGGCCTCACCCGATCGGGTGGGTCAGCCGCAGATGGCGCCCTGCGCCGCGGACCCGACCAGCTTGGCGTACTTGCCGAGCACGCCGGTGGTGTAGCGCGGCGGGAGCGGCTCCCACCCCTCCGCGCGGCGGGCCAGCTCGTCGGCGTCGACCAGCAGGTCGAGGGTGCGCGTGGTCAGGTCCAGCCGGATCCGGTCGCCGTCGCGCACGAAGGCGATCGGGCCACCGTCGGTCGCCTCGGGGGCCACGTGGCCGATGCACAGGCCGGTCGTGCCGCCGGAGAACCGGCCGTCGGTGAGCAGCAGGACGTCCTTGCCGAGGCCGGCGCCCTTGATCGCGCCGGTGACCGCGAGCATCTCCCGCATCCCGGGCCCGCCCCGCGGGCCCTCGTAGCGGATGACCACGACGTCGCCGGGCTGCAGGGTGCCGTCGGTGACGGCGTCCATGGCACCCTGCTCGCCGTCGAACACCCGTGCGGTGCCCTCGAACACGTCGGCGTCGAAGCCGGCCGACTTCACCACGGCACCCTCGGGCGCCAGCGAGCCGCGCAGGATGCTCAGCCCGCCGGTGCGGTGGATCGGGTCGTTCATCGCGTGCACGATCGTGCCGTCGAGGTCCGGCGGGGCGATCTCGGCCAGGTTCTCGGCCATCGTCTTGCCGGTCACGGTCAGGGTGTCGCCGTGCAGCAGCCCGGCATCGAGCAGCGCGCGCAGCACGACCGGCACGCCGCCGACCCGGTCGACGTCGGTCATGACGTACTTGCCGAAGGGCTTCACGTCGGCCAGGTGCGGCGTGCGGTCACCGATGCGGTTGAAGTCGTCGAGGGTGAGGTCGACCTGCGCCTCGTGCGCGATCGCCAGCAGGTGCAGGACGGCGTTCGTCGAGCCGCCCAGCGCCATGACGACGGTGATGGCGTTCTCGAACGCCTCCTTGGTCATGATCTGGCGGGCGGTGATGCCCTTGCGCAGCAGGTTGACCACCGCCTCGCCCGAGGCGACCGCGTACGCGTCGCGCCGGCTGTCGGGGGCCGGCGGCGCGGCGCTGCCGGGCAGCGCCATGCCGATCGCCTCCGCGACGCTGGCCATGGTGTTGGCGGTGTACATGCCGCCGCACGAGCCCATGCCCGGGCAGGCGGCCTTCTCGATCGCGTCCAGCTCGTCCTGGGTGATGAGCCCGCGGGCGCACGCGCCGACGCCCTCGAAGACGTCGATGATCGTCAGGTCGCGGTCACCGAGCTTGCCCGGCAGGGTGGAGCCCGAGTAGAGGAACACGCTGGCCAGGTCCAGCCGAGCGGCGGCCATGAGCATGCCGGGCAGCGACTTGTCGCAGCCGGCCAGCAGCACCGAGCCGTCCAGCCGCTCGGCGAACATGACCGTCTCCACCGAGTCGGCGATCACCTCGCGGGAGACCAGCGAGGCCCGCATGCCCTCGTGCCCCATGGAGATGCCGTCGGAGACCGAGATGGTGCCGAACTCCAGCGGGAACCCGCCGGCGGCGTGCACGCCCTCCTTGGCCCGCTTGGCCAGCCGGTCCAGCGACAGGTTGCAGGGGGTGATCTCGTTCCAGGAGGACGCGACGCCGATCTGCGGCTTGGCGAAGTCCTCGTCCCCCATGCCGACCGCCCGCAGCATCGCGCGCGCCGGGGCCTTCGCCAGGCCGTCGGTCACCTCGTGGCTGCGGGGCTTGAGCGGGCTGTGGGTCGCGCCCGCGGGCTCGTTTCCGGGGATGAGGTCCTCGCCGATCGTCACGAGCGGGGATGGTAGGCCCGTTCCCCGACAGGCCGTGGCGCCCGGGTGGGAGGATCGCCCTCCGTGACCCCTCCCGCCCGCTTCCGGATGAGCCGGAGCGCGCTGCTGCCCGTCGTCATCCTGGCGCTCTGCGTCCTGCCCACGGCCCTGGTCAGCGCGTGGACGCTCCTGCTGCTGCTCGTCCCCGCCGCGGTGGCCGCGTGGGTGCTGCGGGCCGGGGTGGACGTCGGCGAGCACGGCATCACCGCCCGGTCGCTGCTGGGCTCCCGCACCGTGACGTGGTCCGAGCTCTCCGGCCTCCGCCTCGGCGAGCGCGGGGAGCTGTGGCTGGTGACCACCGGTGCCACCGAGGTGCGGCTGCCGGTGCTCCGGGTGCGCGACCTGCCCGGTCTGGCCGCCGCCTCGGGCGGGCGCCTCGCCGACCCCACGGCCCGCCCGGCGGATCAGTAGGCGTCGACGACGTTCGTCAGCGGCTGCCCCGCCAGGATGCGGCCGATCTGCTCGGTGACCGCGGCCGTAGCCCGCTCCCGCGTCGCCGGCACCTCCCCGCCGACGTGCGGGGTGAGCAGCAGGTTCGGCGCGCGCCAGAGCGGGTGGGCCTCCGGCAGGGGTTCGGGGTCGGTGACGTCGACGGCCGCGCGCAGGCGACCCGAGGTGAGCTCGTCCAGCAGCGCCCCGGTGTCGACGACCGGTCCGCGGGCGGCGTTGACCAGGAGGGCGCCGTCGGGCATCGCGGCGAGGAACCCGGCGTCGACCATGCCGGTGGTCTCGGCGGTCAGGGGAACCAGAAGGACGACGACGTCGGCCTCGGGCAGCAGCTCCGGCAGCTCGGCCACGGTGCGCACGCCCTCGCGCGGGCGGCGCGCGACGTAGGTGAGCCGCACGTCGAAACCGGCGAGCATGCGGCCCACCGTCGCCGCGATGTCGCCGGCGCCGACGACCAGCACCCGGGCACCGACCAGCGAGCGGTGCGTGGCGAACGACCACCGGCCGGCGTCGTGCTCGCGGACGAAGGACGGCAGCCCGCGCTGGGCGGCGAGCGTCGCCGCCACGACCCACTCGGCGGTGGCGGGGGTGTGCGCGCCGCGGGCGTTGCACAGCACGACGCCGTCGGGCATCCGCCCGGCGAAGCCCTCGGCGCCGGCGCTGGTCAGCTGCACCAGCCGCAGCCGGGGCAGCGCGTCCAGGAAGCCCTCCGGCGGCGGTGCCGAGCCACCGCCGGCCACCCACACCTGCGCCTGCGCCGGCTCGCCCCGCGGCGGCCCCTCCGCCGGCACCACCCGGTGCGCCCGCACCCGCGGCGACAGCTCCTCCACCGCCTCGGCCAGCCGGCGCGAGGGGACCAGCACGTGCAGCGTCTCGTCCGGCGCAAGCTCCAGGGTCGTCACCGCCCCACGCTAGCCAGCGGCGCGCCCGCGCGCGCACCCCGGCCGCACGTACCCTGGGCCGGGTGAGGCCGACGAGGGCGCGGAGCGCACCGCGCGCGGCCGCCGCCCTGCTCGCCGGCCTCCTGCTGGCCGGCTGCGGCGGTGGCGGCTACGAGCCCGCCGGCCCCTTCCGCCCGCTGCC
>NZ_SSXB01000161.1:0-1327 GCF_021698995.1 Blastococcus sp. KM273129
GGACGCTCCTATGACGCGTCAAGGGCTGAGGGTGGGGTTTCGAGGCGTCGGTAGAGCTCGCGGGCGATGTAGCGCTTGAGGCAGCGTTTGATCTCGCGGTCGGTCTTGCCTTCGGCGCGGCGGCGGTCGGCGTAGGTGCGGGTGCGTTCGTCGTGGTGCATCCGGGTGAGGGTCACGGTGTGCAGGGCTCGGTTGAGTTGGCGGTCGCCGGAGCGGTTGAGCCGGTGGCGCACGGTCTTGCCCGAGGACGCTGGGATGGGTGCGGTGCCGGCGAGCATGGCGAAGGCCGCGTCGTCGCGGCAGCGCCCAGGGTGTGACCAGGCGGTGAGCACCGTGGCGGCCACGATGGGACCGACTCCGGTCAGCTCGAGCAGGTCCGGCCGCCAGGAGCGCACGGTGGTGCGGATGGCCTTCTCGTGGTCGAGTGCCTCGGCCTCCAGGAAGCGGATGCGCCGGGCCAGTTGGCGCAGCACGGTCAGCGCGGTGATGGCCTCGATGTCCCCGCTGCTGGCCGCCGGGCGGAGCGCTGCGGCGGTGGTGATCACGGCGCGGGTGGTCTGGCCACGGAACCGGCTGCGGACCGGCTCCGGGCTGGTGATGACCATGGCCAGCAGTTGCCGCGTGGTGGCACCGGCGGCCTCCACGGCGGCGCGGCGGGCGGTCAGGCGCATCTGCAGCGCGGCTCGTTCGGCGCCGGTCTTGGGCTGGGCCAGCTGGGTGCGGGCCAGCGCGTCGCGGGCGGCGCGTTCGGCGTCGATCGGATCGGACTTGGCCCCGGCCCGCCGGAGGGGCCGCTTGGGTCGGTCCAGCTCCACGACCAGCTCGCCGGTGGCGGCGAGGTGGCGGGCCAGGCCGGCGCCGTAGCCGCCGGTGCCCTCCATCGCCCAGGCCCGCAGCCCGGAGTGGGCCTCGGCCACAGCGATGAGCTCGGCGTAGCCGTCGGGGTCGGCGGGAACCGTGGCTCGGGCCAGCACTGCGCCGGTGCGGGCATCGAGCACCGCGGCGGTGTGGGTCTGGCTGTGGGTGTCGACGCCGATGACGACCTCGACCAGTTCTGCCAGCATGGACATGCGTTCTTCTCCTTGACCGGGGGGACGCTGCAGGTCCCGGTCCGGTGCGGAGATGGCAGGACTGTGATGAGACACGCCAGCGCCAACTGGCGGTCAAGCTCCTGATCAGGCCAACGTCTCCGGCCGGGCCGGTGCCGGCAGCAGCGAGCGGACAAGTCCGGCCAAAGGCACGAAGCCAGTCAGACGACGGGTCACGCTCACCGCTGCCGGCCGTCAGCCCATCACTGAAGGACCGACCCGGCCAGCCTCACAGTCAG
>NZ_SSXB01000162.1:0-1325 GCF_021698995.1 Blastococcus sp. KM273129
GACTGTGAGGCTGGCCGGGTCGGTTCGTCGGTGATGGGCTGACTGCTGGCGGCAGCGGGCGTGACCCTTGCTCTGACTGGCCTCGTGCCTTTGCCGGGACTTGTCCACCTGCTGCTGCCGGCACCGGCCCGGCCGGAGACGTTGGCCTGATCAGGAGCTTGACCGCCAGTTGCCGCTGACGTGTCTCATCACAGTCCTGCCCTCTCCGCACCGGACCGGGACCTGCTGCGTCCCATCTGGTGAGGAGTGAACGCATGTCCATGCTGGCAGAGCTGGTCGAGGTCGTCATCGGCGTCGACACCCACAGCCAGACCCACACCGCCGCGGTCGTCGATGCCCGGACCGGTGCGGTGCTGGCCCGAGCGACGGTCACCGCCGACCCGGACGGCTACGCCACACTGGTCGCCCTAGCCGAGCAGCACTCCGGGCTGCGGGCGTGGGCGATGGAGGGCACCGGCGGCTACGGCGCCGGCCTGGCCCGCCACCTCGCCGACGCCGAGGAACTGGTCGTCGAACTCGACCGGCCCAAGCGCCCCGCTCGGCGGGCCGGAGCCAAGTCCGACCCGATCGACGCCGAACGCGCCGCCCGTGACGCGCTGGCCCGCACCCGGCTGGCCCAGCCCAAGACCGGCCCGGAGCGGGCCGCGCTGCAGATGCTGCTCACCGCCCGGCGGGCCGCGGTGGAGGCCGCCACCGCAGCCCAGCGGCAACTGCTGGCCATGGTCATCACCAGCCCGGAGTCCGTGCGCGGCCGGTTCCGCGGGCAGACCACCCGCGCCATGATCACCACCGCCGCCAGGCTGCGGCCGGGCGCCAGCAAGGCCGATGTCGAGGCCATCACCGCGCTGACCGTGCTGCACGACCTGGCCCGCCGCATCCGCTTCCTGGAGGCCGAGGCGCTCGCCCACGAGAAGGCCATCCGCGTGATCGTGCGGTCCTGGCGGCCGGACCTGCTCGAGCTCACCGGCGTCGGCCCGATCGTGGCCGCCACCGTGCTCACCGCCTGGTCTCACCCGGGCCGCTGCCGCAGCGACGCCGCCTTCGCCATGCTCGCCGGCGCCGCCCCGATCCCGGCCTCCTCGGGCAAGACCGTGCGCCACCGGCTCAACCGCTCCGGTGATCGCCAGCTCAACCGCGCGCTGCACACCGTCGTCCTCAGCCGCCTGCAACGCGATGGACGCACCCGCGCCTACGCCGACCGCCGTCGCACCGAGGGCAAAACCGACCGGGAGATCAAGCGCTGCCTCAAGCGCTACATCGCCCGCGAGCTCTACCGACGCCTCGAATCACCACCCGCAGCGGCTTGACCCGGCATAGGAGCGTCC
>NZ_SSXB01000163.1:0-1321 GCF_021698995.1 Blastococcus sp. KM273129
CTGTCCCGCCCCGGGTTCAGTGGAGGCTCGAAACTGACGCGGCGACGGTAGCCGCCGCGGGGTTGTGCCGGTAGAAGGTGTCCTCGTGCTCGGCCGGTGGAACGAGACCGAGTTCGCCGTGCAGTCGTCGGTGGTTGAACCAGTCGATGTACTCGGCGACGGCGATCTCGAGGTCGTCGATGCTCTTCCACGGACCCTTGTTGCGGACGAGCTCGGCCTTGAACAGTGAGTTGAACGCCTCAGCCAGCGCATTGTCATAGCTGTCACCGGTGGAGCCCACCGAGGCCACGGCGCCGGCCTCGGCGAGGCGCTGGGTGTACCGCACCGCGACGTATTGCACGCCCTTGTCCGAGTGATGGATCAATCCGCCGACGTCGCGACCGGCGCGCCGGCGGGTCCAGATGCCCATCTCCAGCGCGTCCAGCGCCAGATCGGTCCGCAACGACTTCGACAGCTGCCAGCCCACTACCCGGCGGGAGAACACGTCGATGACGAAGGCGGCGTACACCCAGCCGGAGAAGGTGCGGCAGTAGGTGATGTCGGCGACCCACAGCTGGTCGGGCCCGGTCGCGGTGAACGCCCGGTCGACCAGGTCCGGGCGGGTGTCCGGCCCGGCGCCAGGCACCGTGGTCCGCGGCCCCTTAGCCCGGCTGATGCCGCGCAGACCGCGGCGGCGCATCAACCGCTCGACGGTGCACCGGGCCACCCGATGGCCCTGCCGGCGCAGCTCGGCGTGCACCTTCCGCGCTCCGTAGACGCCGAAGTTCTCCGCGTGCACACGCTCGATCACCGCGGTGGTCGCCGCGTCCGTCTGTGACCGGGCCGAGGGTGGCCGGCTCCGGTGCGCGTAGTAGGTGCTCGGGGCGATCTGCACGCCGGCGTCCTTCAACGCCGCGCAGACCGGCTCGACCCCGAAGCGCTCCTTGTGCTCGTCGATGAACTCGACAACTACTTCAGTCGGCGGTCGAGCTCCGCCTGCGCGAAAAACGCCGACGCGGTCTTCAGAATCTCGTTCGCCCGCCGCAGCTCGCGGTTCTCCCGTTCCAACTCGGCGATCCGCCGCGCGTCGTCGGTCGTGGTGCCCGGGCGCACCCCGCCGTCGATCTCGGCCTGAGTCACCCAGTTGCGCAACGTCTCGGGGTTGATGCCCAACTGCTTGGCGATCCGCGCCAGCGCGCCTGCGCGGGTGGCCGGGTCCTGCCGGGCCTCCACCGCCATCCGCGTCGCCCGCTCCCGCAGCTCGTCGGGGTACTTCCTCGGTGCCGCCATGACTCTCATCCTCACGTGGATTGAGAGCCTCCATCAGACCCGGGGCGGGACA
>NZ_SSXB01000164.1:0-1271 GCF_021698995.1 Blastococcus sp. KM273129
TGCGATGTCGCGGGACACCGTTCACAGGTGTCCCGCGACATCGTTCACGTTGGGGCTTGGCGTTGGTAGTCCCGGGTCGGGTCGAGCTGCAGATCGGTGAGTAGCCGGCCGCTGGTGGTGAGCACCCGGACGTGCAGGTCGTGGACCAGGAGCAGGACGGGTGTGCGGGCGTGGCGGCGGCCGATGCCGATGTGGTGCAGCCGGCTGTTGTGCCGCAGGGTGAGCTTGCCGTTGCTGTCGACCGTGTCGTGCCGGACGCGGAAGTGGCCGTCGATGAGCGGGACGCCGCTGGCAGCGGCCTTCGGGCGGGCGGTGTAGGCCTCGGCTGGGGTGCGCCGGGTGAGGGCCCGGTGCGGCCGTCGGTGGTTGTAGTAGCCGCGGAAGGCGTCGAGCTGGGCCTGCAGGTCTGCCAGGGTGGTGGCGCGGGGTTGGCGGGTCAGCCAGTTCTTCAGGGTCTGGTGGAAGCGCTCGACCTTGCCGCAGGTCTGCGGGTGGTAGGGCCGGCAGTGGCTGCAGACCACGCCACGGGCGTGCAGGGTGACCTCGAGGGCGACGCGTCCGCCGCCGCGGTAGCGGCCGGTGAAGACCGCGCCGTTGTCGCTGAGCACGCCGGCCGGATCGCCGTGCTCGGCGGTCACGTCGCGGAAGAGCTGATCGACGCTGGGGGCGGTGAAGACCGGCGCGGCGGTACTGGCCAGGCAGAACCGGGAGTGGTCGTCGAGCCAGTTGCAGATCTCGACGTCGGTGCCGTCGGCCAGCGTCCAGTGGGTGATGTCGACCTGCCAGCGCTCGTTGGGCTGGACCGCCTCGAAGCGCACGTAGGAGCTCTTCGGTCGCTTGTGCGGCTGGGGGGTGATGAAGCCGCGGGCGGTGAGGATGCGCCAGATCGTGGACACCGCCGGGCTGGTGCCGTGCCGGCGGTGCAGATGGTCGGCGATGGTGGCCGCGCCGGCGTCGTGGCCGTCCCGGTCGAGCTCCTTGCGCAGCTCGACGATCTCTTCCTCCACGGAGGACGGCGTGCGGCCGGGACTGGAGCGCGGGCGACGGGAGCGCGGTGTCAGTCCGGCGTCTCCTTCGGCGAGGTAGCGCTGGACGAGCTCGATGACCCAGCGGCGTGAGACGCCGTAGTCCCGAGCCACCTCGCTCTTGCTGCGGCCCTCGAGCAGGACCGCGGTGACGACCAGCTGCGGCATTCCCATCGCACACCCCTCACCTCAGGGTGTGAACGATGTCCCGAGACAGGTGTGCACGATGTCCTCAACTCAGACACC
>NZ_SSXB01000165.1:0-1249 GCF_021698995.1 Blastococcus sp. KM273129
ACGCCACCCCCACGTCATCGGTCGACGCCGACCAGCTCACCGTCACCTGCGCCGGCCCATCAGCCACCGCCGCCACACCCCCCGGCACCGACGGCGCCGCGGTGTCCACCACCGTCCCGCCCGGGAGGTCGAGCTCAGCGTGGTAGTAGCGCTGGGTGGTTCGGTCGTCGCTGGCCAGCACCACCAGGCCCGTCGCCGCGGTGACCGGCGCCTTCGCCGTCGTGGCGTTGTTGATCAGGGCTCCCGACCACGAGAGCAGTGTGGCCCGCGGCGAGAACGACAGATTCGAGCCCATCGGGGACCGGCGGTAGTACACGCTGCCACCGCTCTCGGTCGACATGATCACGTAGACCTGACGGTTCGTCGCATCGAGCGCCAACTGCGGCCGGGTCAGCCCCTCGGACACGGTCGCCACCGGCGTTCCCGTCCAGGTGCCGGCGCCGGAGCGTGTCAGCACCGCGATGCTCGGATCGGACGGGGAGTCGGTGGAGGAGTCTCCGCGAGAGGTCTTGATCGCCGCGTAGATCCGACCGTCGTCCTCCATCAACGACTTCAGGTTGACGTGGTCGTCGGCGCTGCGCGTCCCGGTCACGGGCGTCTCCAGGGTCCACCCCGCGTTGTCCGCCGCGGTGTCGGGGTGGACCGCGAACCGGATCGCGCTGGACTGCTGGTCCGACCACATCACCCCGATCTTGCCGCCGAACGCCACGATCGCCGACAAGTCGTCCGCCGCGATGACGTTGTCCGACACCGGCACCAGGAACGGCGCCGTCCACGTCGTGTCACTCGTCGTCGAGTGCGCCACCCACACCTGGTCCTGGCCGGTGTTGCTCGGGTTCGGCTTGGTGAAGGTCACCCACAGCCGACCCAGACTGTCCCGCGCGATCGTCGTGGACTCGATGTCGCCGGAGGTCACCGACTTCGGGAAGCCGCTGTCCATGGAGTAGGTCCGGCTGGCCGGGTCGTAGGACAACCGAGCCGCCTGCAGCGCGCCGTTCGTGACCCGGCTGGCCACGTACAGCTTCCCGTCCTCCCACAGCGCATCACCGCTGCTTCCAGCGCGACTGTCGACCACCGTGCCGGTGTCGACCCAGGTGTGGTCCGGCTGCAACCGGTGAACGGTCACGGCCGCGGCACTCGAGACGCCGTCCGTCCGCATCAGCGCCCACCACGAGCCGTCGTGGAACCACAACTTGCTCTGCGGCTTGTCCTCGGTCGGCGACGGGCCCGCCGTCGCGAACGCCGGACC
>NZ_SSXB01000166.1:0-1201 GCF_021698995.1 Blastococcus sp. KM273129
CTAGCTTTCGCCTCGCCAGTCAAGAGCTGTAGCGGGCAGGGGGCATCGGGCCGGGTGCTTCAGCGTCCGGCCGTGGGGTGCAGCGCGGTGGTCGGGTCCGGCGGTGGGGCCAGGTTCGGCAGGCTGATCAGACGCCGTCGAGCGGCTGGCTTTCGTGTGCGCCGTAGGCGGCCCCAGGGCGAGCGGGCGGCAAGCTAGGTTGCGCCGTCGTGCGGCATAGCTGTCGCAGCCGTCACCGCTCGCTCTGGTGCCGGGCTCGACGGTAGCGCTGTTCGTCGAAGGGGTGTTGGGTCTTCAGCAGCGTGTAGGCCAGCCGGCAGGCGTGGCGGGCGAGGGCGACCCGGGCCGGGATGGGGCGCATGCCTCGGGCGCGCAGCTCGTCGTGGCGCTGGATGAACACGCCGCAGTGCTGAGAGAGACCCCAGGCCAGGTTCATCAGGGCGTCACGGTGTTCGGGCAGCCCCTGGCGGGAGATGCGACCGCGCCGGTTCAGGGTGGCCGACTGGTAGCTGGCCGGGGCCAGGCCGGTGGCCGAGTAGAGGTGCTCTGCGCTGGGGAAGCGGGCGATGGGCAGGCTGAAGGCGGCGAACGCGGCTGCCCGGCTGGTGGCCACGCCGGGAAGGGTGGTCAAGACCTGTCCGTCGGTGCCGGCCAGCAGGCCGGTGAGGTCGTCGTCGACAGCGGTGATGTCGGCGGTCAATGCCCGCCAGCGGAGCAGGCCGCGGCCCAGCCGAGCAGCGCGGGCCGGCGCGTCGGCCGGCGGGGGCAGGCAGGTCCGCCACCGGTGGACCCAGAACTGCGCCTCGGCGTCGAGGACCCGGCCGCGGGCGCGGGACCGCAGCGACCGGACCGAGGGCGGCCGCCCGGCGAAGGCGACCGCGCAGTCCAGCACCGCTTGCCCGATGACGCCTTCCAGCTTCAGCGCCCGGCCGTGCCCGGCCGGCGCGGACAGGCCCGGGCACAGCGCGTTGAGCTGGTCGTGCAGCCGCTGCTGGGCGACCTTGCGTTCGGCGACCAGGCCCCGGCGGTGCCGGACCGCGGCGGCCAGCGCGTCCTCGAGCCGGTCGGTGACCAGCCGGCCCTGCCCCTGGCGGGCCAGATAGGTCAGCGCGGCGCAGTCCCGGTCATCGGTCTTGAACCGGCGCGAGCCAAGCTGCGCGCGGGCGGCGGTGGTCTCCGACGGCGCGAACAGCCGCACCGA
>NZ_SSXB01000167.1:0-1196 GCF_021698995.1 Blastococcus sp. KM273129
GGTGGCGCTCTGGGGTGCCGGTGACGAGGGCCGGCACCTCGCCTGGCGCACTCCCCCGCCACCCGCCCCGGTGCCCGGCCGCCGCCGCGCCGCGGTGCGCGCGTTCACCCGCCGGATGGCGCTGTGGGGGGCCGGCGAGCAGGGCCGGCACCTCAGCTGGGGCCGGCCGGCCCCGCGGGCGCTGCGCGACCTCGACCCCCCGGTGGTGCTGCGCGAGCTGCCCAGCACCCCCTCGATCCAGCCCGTGGCGTCTTCCCCCGCCGCGGCGCTCCTTCCCGCGGGACCGGCGTCGGCGCCGGGGTCGCGAACCGGTACGGCCGCACCTGACGCGACCGCCCGTCCCTCCGCCCACCCGGGTCCCACGGACCCCGCGGCACCGAGCCGGCCACGCGCCGGCTGGTCCCCGCCGCGGGACTGGCCGTCCCCGGGTCGGTACGGGGCGCGGTCCACGCCGCCGTCTCTCCCGGTCCGCACCCCCGCACCGGCGCACCGGGCCCCGCGGGTGCCGGTGCCGAGGTCCCGACAGGGATCCGGCGGAGCCGGGGCGCGGGGTGATCCGCCCCCCGTCCGCGGCTCCCCGCGACGAACCGGGCCCGCGGGCGGCACCGAACCGGCGCCGTCCACCACGCGGGCACCCTCGTCGCACCCCCGCCCGGCGCCGACGGCGCCAGGCTGATCCTGCAGCGCGACCACGGCACCCAGCCGCGGCACGCCGTCCACCGCTCACCCGTCGAGCGCGCCGGAACCGGCCACCCCCTTCCCCGGGTGGCCGTGGACCGTCGACCCGGCTCCGCGAGCGCGTCCTCCCCGGCCGACCTCGGCCGCACCTGGCCCACCCCCGACGGTGCCCCCTCCGGGCACCCGCAGAGCTCGTCGTCCCACCGATCCGGCCTCGACCCCCCCGCCGGCTGCTGCTCCCGCACGCAGCGCGCGGACCCTCCAGGGAGGCACGGATCGCGGGTGGCGGGCGACCGCGGGTCCTGCGAGCCGTCCGGCGCGGTGGACGACAGGCCCCTGCCGGTACCCCGGCGGCGCGACCCCCTCCGCGACCGCCCGGGTCTCTGACCGGCCGGCGCCTGGCCGGCTGCGGCGGAGCGCGCCAGCGGCCGCCCGGCCGGCAGGGATGCCGACGTCGCCCGGCGCCGGGTCCTGGTCCCCGGCCGGCGCTCCGGGACACGCGACGGACGGCGCCGCGG
>NZ_SSXB01000168.1:0-1160 GCF_021698995.1 Blastococcus sp. KM273129
CCGCCACCCTCACCGAGCACGCCGTCCGCCCCCCCGCCGTCTGGGTCGTCGGGGCCGTGGTCGACCTCACGTCAGCCGGCTGAGGGCGTGTCGCGGCGCGCCGGTGACGAGGCGTGAGCGGCTGCGAGGCGTAGGGCGACGATCCAGGACGAAGTCGTCCCCAGGCATGGTGGAGCGCCGTCCCGCCCCCTACCGTGAGCCCGTCCGGACGGACCCGTCCGTCGCTGAAACCGGTGACAACCGCCCGGACGCCGCCGAACCACCCGCCGGATCCGTCCGGCACCGGACCGGGGAACCACACGCACCACCCGGGGTGAAGCGGTCGACCGGCCCGCACGGGCCGCAGGCCGCCGGGCGCCTTCCCGCCCGAACCCGTCAGCTAACCCGGTAGGCGGCCACGGAAGAAAGGACCACCCGCCGAAGATGGCGAGTTCGCTCAGCCCTGCCCACCGCCGGATCACCGGACGGCGGGCCCTGCTGGCCCTCGTGGCCGCCGGCGCTGTCGCCCTGACCCCGCTCCCCGCCTCCGCCGATCCGGAGCCGGCCACCTCCCAGGAGGCCGCGGAGCTGATCGCCGCCCGCGCGCACGACCTGGAGGTGCTCACCGAGCGCTTCAACGAGACCCGCGAGCAGCTCGCCGCGACGCAGGCGGCCGCCGACGCCGCCGCCGAGGAGCTGTCCGCCGCGCAGGCGGCGCTGGCCGAGGCGCAGGACCGGGTCCGGACCGTGGCCCGCAGCGCGTACACCGGCGAGGGGCTCGGCACCCTCGAGGCCGTGCTGACCAGCGAGTCGGCCGGCGACCTGGTGGACCGGGTGGGGCTGCTCGACACCATCGCGGCCCACAACAACGGCGTGCTCGGCGAGGCCCGGAGCGCCGGGGAGGACGCCGAGCGGGCGCGGGTGGCCGCCGAGGAGGCCGCCGCCGAGGCGCAGGCGCAGGTCGATCGCGTCGAGGCCCAGCGGGCGCGGCTCGACGAGCAGATCGCCTCCTACCAGGCGCAGTACGAGCGGCTGAACGCCGAGGAGCAGCGCGCCTCGCGCGCCGCCGCCGAGCGGCACGCGGCCGAGGAGGCCGCCGCCGCGGAGGCGGCGCCGGGCCCCGGCGCGGCACCGGCCCCGCAGGCAGCCCCGGCGCCCGCCGCCGCGGCGGCGGCCTCCTC
>NZ_SSXB01000169.1:0-1129 GCF_021698995.1 Blastococcus sp. KM273129
GCTAGCTGTACTGACCGGAGACGTTGGTCGAGGAGCTGTGACTCCGGGATCTGACTGAGGGATCTTGTGAGGGGAGGACCTCCGGGCGTGGAGTGGAGCTGCTGAAGGCACCCATTCCACGAAGCACCGGAGGTCCTCGTGCTCCACGCTAATGCCGCCTTGACCCCGCGCCAGCGTCTGCGGCTGGCGAAGCTCGTCGTCGAGGAGGACTGGCCCAAGGTTCGCGCCGCGGAGTTCTTCGGGGTCGCGTGGAAGACCGCCGATCGGTGGGCCGAGCGATACCGGCTGCTGGGCAAGGCCGGCATGGTCGATCGCTCCAGCCGACCACACACCAGCCCAGGCAAGACCGATGCGGCGAGGACGAAGCGGATCGTGTCGCTGCGGCTGCGCAAGCGGTGGGGCGCGGTCCGGCTCGCGGCAGAGACCGGCGTGGCGCCCTCGACCGCCGGGGCGGTGCTGCGCCGCTGCGGCCTCAGCCGGCTGTCTCGACTCGAGCGCCGCGAACGCCAGGTCGTGCGCTACGAGCACGCCGCACCCGGCGACCTGCTGCACGCCGATGTGAAGAAGCTGGGCAACATCCCCGCCGGCGGTGGCTGGCGCTTCCTCGGTCGCGAGCGAGGCAACGTGAACCGGCACCTCGATGGTGGTCGTGCCCGCAGCCGCCACCACGACCCGCTGATAGGCCACGGATTCATCCACGTCATCCTCGATGATCACAGTCGGCTGGCCTACGCCGAGATCCACGACGACGAGCTCGGGATCACCGCGACCGCGGTACTGCGCCGGGCCGTGGCCTGGTTCGCCGACCGTGGCGTGATCACCCGCCGGGTGCTGACCGACAACGGCGGCTGCTACCGCAGCCGCCACTGGGCTACCGCCTGCGCCGAACTGGGCATCACTCCGAAACGGACCAGGCCCTACCGCCCGCAGACCAACGGCAAGGTCGAACGGTTCAACCGCACCATGACCAGCGAGTGGGCCTTCGTCGAGATGTTCACCAGCGAGGCCGACCGTCGCGCAGCCTTTCCTGCTTGGCTACACGCCTACAACCACCACCGGCCCCACACCGGCATCGGCGGCCACCCACCCATCAGCCGCTTGACCAACCTCCCCGGTCAGTACAGCTAGC
>NZ_SSXB01000170.1:0-1124 GCF_021698995.1 Blastococcus sp. KM273129
TGTACTGATCGGGCAGGTTGGTGCACTGCCTCCGCTGAAGGCGGATCTTGATGTGAGGAGGGACCTCCGGGTTGGTTGTGGGAGCCGCCAAGCACCCACTCCACCCAGGAGGTCCCTCGTGGTTCACCGTAATGCGCCGCTGACCGAGACCGGACGGCTTCGACTGGCCCGCTGCATCGTCGATGACGGCTGGCCGGTGGCCTGGGCTGCGGAGCGGTTCCAGGTCTCGCGCCCCACGGCGACCAGATGGGCCAGCCGCTATCGGCAGCTGGGCCTGGCCGGCATGGCTGACCGCTCCAGCCGGCCGCATCACTCGCCTCGGCGCACGCCGCAGCCGGTCGTACGCAAGATCGTGCACCTGCGGTGGAAGCAGCGGCTGGGACCGGTGGCGATCGCCACCAAGGTGGGGTTGGCGCCCTCGACGGTGCACCGGATCCTGGTCGCCTGTCGCATCAACCGGCGCTGGCACGTCGACCGGGTCACCGGAGAACCGATCCGCCGCATCACGCTGACCCGGCCCGGCGAGCTGGTGCACGTCGATGTGAAGAAGCTGGGCAACATCCCTGACGGCGGTGGCTGGCGCAAGCTCGGCCGCGCCCAGGGCGGACGTAACAGCCATGCCCACCGCGACCCGGCCCGGCCACGCAAGAAGGGCACCGGCGGCGGGCATCCCAACCTGGGCTACTGCTACGTGCACTCGGCCATCGATGGCCACACCCGGCTGGCTTACTCCGAGGCCCTCGACGACGAGACCGCCGCCACCGCGCTGGCCTTCTGGACCCGAGCCCGGGCCTTCTTCGCCGACCACGGCATCACTGTGGAACGCGTCCTGACCGACAACGGCGCCGCCTACGTCAGCCACGCCTGGCGCGACGCCCACCAGCAGCTGGGCATCAAGCACTCCCGCACCCGGGTCCGCCGGCCTCAGACCAACGGCAAGGTCGAACGGCTCAATCGGACGCTGCTCGAGGAATGGGCCTACAAGCGGCTCTACACCTCCGAGACCGCCCGCCGCGCAGCTCTGCCAGGCTGGCTGCACCAGTACAACCACCACCGGCCCCACACAGCTCTGGGCAACCTCCCGCCCATCACCGGCTGCAGCAACGTCCCCGATCAGTACAGCT
>NZ_SSXB01000018.1:0-55490 GCF_021698995.1 Blastococcus sp. KM273129
CTGCCCACGGGGAGTGGGCAGACCGCGACTGCCCGGGTGGGTACCTGCCGGGGTGGTGGGTCTGTGCCCACCCCCCGTGGGCACAGACCCACCACCCCGGCAGGTACCCACCCGGGCAGTCGCGGTCTGCCCACTCCCCGTGGGCAGAGCGCGACCACCCCGGCGTCACCTACCCGTCCGGCCCGTCGGCCGGGCCGGCCGGGCGAACGGTTACCTCGTCGGGTCGGACGGGCCGGGCGCACCCGGCTCGCCGGGGAGCGCCGGCTCCTCCGGCTTCGCGTCGATGCCGGCCTCCTTGCGCTGCGCCTCGGTGATCGGCGTCGGCGCGCCGGTGAGCGGGTCGAAGCCGGCGCCGGTCTTGGGGAACGCGATCACCTCGCGGATCGACTCCACCCCCGACAGCAGCGCCGAGAGCCGGTCCCAGCCCAGCGCCGCACCCGCGTGCGGCGGCGGGCCGTAGGCGAACGCCTCGAGGAAGAAGCCGAACCGCTCCCGGGCCTCCTCGCGGGACATGCCGAGGGTCTCGAACACCCGCTCCTGCAGCTCGGCGTCGTGGATGCGGACCGAGCCGCTCATCACCTCGTTGCCGTTGATCACCATGTCATAGGCGTCGGACAGCGCCGCGCCCTTGTCCTCGGCGAACCGGTCGCGCCACTCGGGGGTGGGCGAGGTGAACGGGTGGTGCATGAAGGTCCAGTCGCCGTCCTCGGTCTCCTCGAACATCGGGAAGTCGACGACGAAGAGGAACGACCAGCTGCCCGGCTCGATCAGCTCCAGCCGCCTGGCGATCTCGTTGCGCGCCGCGCCGAGCAGCTCCTGCGAGGAGCGGCGGGCACCGGCGGCGAAGAACACGCAGTCCCCCGGCTCGGCCCCCACGGCCTCGACCAGCCCGGCCCGTTCCTCCTCGGAGATGTTCTTGGCGACCGGTCCGCCCAGGGTGCCGTCCTCGGCGATCGTCACGTAGGCCAGCCCGCGGGCGCCGCGCGACTTGGCCCAGTCCTGCCAGGCGTCGAACGCCCGCCGCGGCTGCGATCCGCCGCCGGGCATGACGACCGCGCCGACGTAGGGCGCCTGGAACACCCGGAACGGCGTCCCGGCGAAGTAGGAGGTCAGCTCGGTGAGCTCGATGCCGAACCGGAGGTCGGGCTTGTCCGAGCCGAACCGGTCCATCGCCTCGCGGTAGGTCATCCGCGGGATCTCGGGGATCTCGTAGGAGGCCAGCTCCCGCCACAGCGCCCGCACGACGTCCTCGGCGACCGCGAGCACGTCGTCGCGCTCGACGAAGCTCATCTCGAAGTCCAGCTGGGTGAACTCCGGCTGCCGGTCCGCGCGGAAGTCCTCGTCCCGGAAGCAGCGGGCGATCTGGTAGTACCGCTCCAGGCCGCCGATCATCAGCAGCTGCTTGAACAGCTGCGGGGACTGCGGCAGCGCGTACCACTTCCCCTGCTGCAGGCGCACGGGCACGAGGAAGTCCCGCGCACCCTCGGGGGTGGAGCGGGTGAGGTTCGGCGTCTCCACCTCGGTGAACCCGTGCCCGGCCATCACCCCGCGCGCGATCCGGCTGACCTCCGACCGCAGCCGGATCGCCTTCGCCGGACCCTGCCGGCGGAGGTCGAGGTAGCGGTACCTGTAGCGGACGTCGTCGGACGCCGCCTGGTCGGTCTCGATGGGGAACGGCAGCGGCGCCGACGACGAGAGGACCCGCAGCTCGGAGGTGGCGACCTCGACGTCGCCGGTGGGCAGCTCGGGGTTCTCGTTGCCCTCGGGGCGGCGCCGCACCTCACCGGTGACGAGCACGCAGTACTCGTTGCGCAGGTGGTGGGCCTCCTCCTCGCGGACGACGACCTGCACGTACCCGGAGGCGTCGCGCAGGTCGAGGAAGACCACCCCGCCGTGGTCGCGGCGGCGGGCCACCCAGCCGGCGAGGGTGACGGTGGTGCCGGCGTCGGACGCGCGCAGCGTTCCGGCGTCGTGGGTGCGGAGCACGGTGGTGCCTTTCGAGAGAGGAGGGGGCGTTACCAGCGGTCGTGCACGTGGGCGCGGATGCGCTCGTCGTACACCCGCTCGAGGTCGGCGAGCTGGGCGTCCGAGAGCGGCGCCATCGTGGCGGCCGCGACGTTGCCGCGGACCTGGGTGACGTTCCGCGCCCCCGGGATGACGGTGGTGACGCCGGGCTGGTCGATGACCCAGCGCAGCGCGAACGCCGCGGTGGGCACCGCGTCGCCGGCGATCTCGGCGACCTCGCGGGCCGCGGCGACGCCCACGTCGAACGGCACGCCGGCGAAGGTCTCGCCGACGTCGAAGGCCTCGCCGTTGCGGTTGAAGTTCCGGTGGTCGTCGGCCGGGAAGGTCGTCGACTCGTCGTACTTGCCGGTCAGCAGCCCGCTGGCCAGCGGCACGCGGGCCAGCACACCCACCCCGGCGGCGGCCGCGGCGGGCAGCAGCTCCTCCAGCGGCTTGCGCCGGAAGATGTTGAGGATGACCTGGATGGTGGCCACGCCCTCGTGCTGCAGGGCGGTCAGCCCCTCGGCCACGGTCTCCACCGAGACGCCGTAGGCGGCGATCGAGCCGTCCGCGACGAACCCGTCGAGGGTGTCGTAGACCCGCTGGTCGGAGTAGACGGCGGTCGGCGGGCAGTGCAGCTGCACCAGGTCCAGGGTGTCCACGCCGAGGTTGCGGCGCGACCGGTCGACCCAGACACGCAGGTTCTCCGGGGTGTACTGCGCGGCCTCGAAGGGGTCGGCGCGCCGGCCGGCCTTCGTCGCCACGAACGGCCGGTCGGCGCGCGGCGCGAGCGCCTTGCGGATCCGCTCCTCGGAGCGGCCGTCGCCGTAGACGTCGGCGGTGTCCAGCAGGGTCACGCCGGCGTCCAGCGCGGCGTCGAGCACCTCGGCGGCGGTGTCCTCGTCGACGTCGCCCCAGTCACCGCCGAGCTGCCACGTGCCCAGCCCGATCACGCTGACGTCGGCCCCGGTCTTCCCGAGCGGTCGCTGCTCCATCGAAGTGCTCACTCCTCCACACTCGCACGCACCCGGTCGAACAGCTCGCCCACGGGGACGGCCACCTGCTCGCCGGTGCGCATGTCCTTGAGCTGGCCGACCCCGTCGGCCAGGTCCCGCTCCCCCACGACGACGACGTGCGTGGCGCCGGAGCGGTCGGCGGCCTTCATCGCGCCCTTGAGCCCGCGGTCGCCGTACACGGTGTCGGCGGCGACGCCGGCCTGCCGCAGCTGCCCCACCAGGCGGACCGCCACCCGCTTGGCCTCGGCGCCCAGCGGGACCACGAAGGCCTGCACCCCGGCGACCGCGCCGAGGTCCAGCCCCTCGGCCTGGACGGCGAGCAGCGTGCGGTCCACCCCGACGGCGTAGCCGATGCCGGAGACGTCGGGCCCGCCCAGCGCCGCGGACAGCCCGTCGTAGCGCCCCCCGCCGCCGATCGCCGACTGCGCGCCCAGCCCGGAGTGCACGAACTCGAACGTCGTCTTCGTGTAGTAGTCCAGGCCGCGCACCAGCTTCGGCGCCTCGGTCCACGTCACGCCGAGGTCGGTCAGGTGCTGGCGGACGGCGTCGTAGTGCGCCTTGGTCGAGTCCGACAGGTGGTCGACCATCAGCGGGGCGTCGTCGAGCTGGGCCTGCACCTCGGGCCGCTTGTCGTCGAGCACCCGCAGCGGGTTGATGGCGGCCCGGCGGCGGGTCTCCTCGTCCAGGTCGAGCTTCTCGAGGTAGGCGACCAGCAGCTCCCGGTACTGCGGCCGGCAGCTGGCGTCGCCCAGCGAGGTGAGCAGCAGCTCGAAGTCGGTCAGCCCGAGGTCGCGGAACCCCTGCACCCCCAGCGCCACCACCTCGGCGTCCAGCGCCGGGTCGTCGACGCCGAGCGCCTCCATGTCCACCTGGGTGAAGTGGCGGTACCGGCCCGCCTGCGGCCGCTCGTAGCGGAACGCCGTGCCGACGGTCCAGAGCTTCACCGGCAGCGCCCCGCCGTGCAGGCGGTGCTCGATGAAGGCCCGCATCAAGCCGGCGGTGAGCTCGGGGCGCAGGGTCAGCGAGCGCCCGCCGCGGTCGGTGAACGTGTACATCTCCTTCGTCACGACGTCGGTGGACTCACCGACACCGCGGGAGAAGACGGCGGTCTCCTCGAACACCGGGGTCTCGACGTAGCCGTAGCCGGCCCGCCGCAGGGGTGCGGTCAGCGTGTCGCGGACGGCCAGGAATCGGGCGGAGTCCGGCGGGAGGGTGTCGAAGGTGCCCTTCGGGGCGGTCAGGCCGGTCACAGCCCCCGGCCCTTCGGCGCGGCGGCCGCCTCGGCCAGGTAGGGGTTGGTCGCCCGCTCGCGGCCGATCGTCGTCGCCGGACCGTGCCCCGGCAGCACGACCGTCTGGTCGTCCAGCGGCAGGACGACGTCGCGCAGCGACGAGAGCATCGCGTCCCACGAGCCGCCGGGCAGGTCCACCCGGCCCACGGAGCCGGCGAAGAGGACGTCACCGGCGAGCAGGCCGGGCGCCTCGCCGAGGTCGAGCTCGAAGACCACCGAGCCCTGGGTGTGCCCGGGCGCGTGCCGCACGGTGAGGTCGACGCCGGCGAGCGAGAGCACCGCGCCGTCGTCCAGCGGCAGCACGTCGGCGGGGTCGGGCAGCCGGACGCCGGTGATCAGCGGGGCCAGCTGGGGTCCGTGCCACCGGGCCGGGTCCGAGAGCATCCCGGAGTCCCGGGGGTGCAGGTAGGCGGGGATGTCGTAGCCGTCGCACACCGGCAGCACCGAGAAGGTGTGGTCCAGGTGGCCGTGGGTGAGCACGACGGCGACGGGCTTGAGGCCGTCCTCGGCGAGCATCCGGGCGAGGGGCTCGACGGCGTCCATGCCCGGGTCGACGACGACGCACTCCTGGCCCGGTCCGGACGCCACGGCGTAGCAGTTGGTGCCGAACGCGCCGGCGGGGAACGAGCGGATGAGCACCCGTGCAGGTTACGCGGGGGCGCACGGGCTTCCGGCGCTGCCAGGGAACGCCCAGTCCCGCCACCTAGACTCCCTCCCCGACCAGCGCCGCCGCCCGCCGCCGCGGCCGCCGACCGAGCCCCGTCCGCCCGAGGAGTCCGCCCCCGTGCCCACGAACAAGCAGCGCCGGGAAGCCGCGCAGCGTCACCTGCAGCGCCAGCTGGAGCGCCGTGCCGAGCAGGCGAAGAAGCGCCGCCGCAACCTCGGGCTGCTGCTCGCCGCGCTCGCCGTCGTCGTGGTCGCCGGGGTCGCCCTGCTCGTCACGGGCGTGTTCGGCGGGGACGACCCGACCGACGACCTGGCGGCCGAGCCGACGACGCCCGCGGCCACCTCGTCCGCGGCGCGCACCACCAACGCGGACGGCACGGTGACCTGCGAGTACCTGCCCGACGAGTCCGGGAACACCAACCTGACCGACGTGGGCACCCCGCCGAACCCGGAGGCCACCCCCACCCAGGGCACCGCCACCGTCCTCATGAGCACGAACCAGGGCGACGTCACCCTCACGCTGGACCGGGCGCAGGCCCCCTGCGCCGCGGCCAGCTTCGTCTACCTCACCGAGCAGGGCTTCTACGACGGCACGCCCTGCCACCGGCTGGTCGATGCCGAGACCTTCGGCGTGCTGCAGTGCGGCGACCCGACCGGCACCGGCTCCGGCGGGCCCAGCTACAAGTACGCCGAGGAGGTCACGCCGGACACGACCTACCCCCGCGGGACCGTGGCCATGGCCAAGACCGCGGCGCCGAACAGCACCGGCGGCCAGTTCTTCCTGACCTTCGTCGACACCGAGCTGCCCCCGGAGTACACGGTGGTCGGCACGGTCGACGAGGCCGGCCTGGGCGTGCTGGACGCGGTCGCCGCCGGCGGGGTCCAGGGCGCGGAGGGGCCCGGCGACGGCGCCCCGAACATCCCGGTCACCATCGAGGACGCATCCGTCGTCGGTTGACGGCGGACCTCCTGGCTCACCTGCAGGGGTCCTGGCTCACCGTCAGAGGTGAGCCAGGACCCCTCGCGATCAGGTGACCTGATCACGGAGGGGCCACGCGGTCCGGCGACGCGGCGTCGCGCGGCTCAGGCCGTCACGCGCTCGACGTCGAAGACGCCGTCGACGTTGCGCACCGTCTGCAGCACCGCGCCCAGGTGGGCCGGGTCGGCGAGCTCGAAGGTGAACCGGCTGATCGCCACGCGGTCGCGGCTGGTCTGCACCGACGCCGACAGGATGTTCACCCGCTCGTCGGCCAGCGCCTTGGTGACGTCGGAGAGCAGGCGGTGCCGGTCGAGGGCCTCCACCTGGATGGCCACCAGGAAGACCGACCCCGGCGACGAGGCCCACTCGACCTCGACCAGACGTTCAGGCTTGCTGCGCAGGTCGCCCGCGTTGGTGCAATCGGTCCGGTGCACGCTGACGCCCCCGCCGCGGGTCACGAAGCCGAGCACGTCGTCGCCGGGCACCGGGGTGCAGCACTTGGCGAGCTTGGCCCAGACGTCGGTCATGCCGTGGACGATGATCCCCGGGTCGCCCCGCGCCGGGCGCCGCGCCACCGGGCGGCGGGTCGGGATCGCGGTCTCGGCGATGTCCTCCGCCGCGCCCTCGCTGCCACCCAGGGCGGCGATGAGCTT
The DNA here is from genome assembly GCF_021698995.1 of Blastococcus sp. KM273129. Classification (NCBI taxonomy): domain Bacteria; kingdom Bacillati; phylum Actinomycetota; class Actinomycetes; order Geodermatophilales; family Geodermatophilaceae; genus Blastococcus; species Blastococcus sp. KM273129. The sequence continues at coordinate 6,610 of NZ_SSXB01000018.1, forward strand.
CTCGACCACCGAGGCGGCCGACAGCTGGTTCTCCCCCACCGCGGCGTACAGGGCGGTGACGTCGGCGAACCGCAGGTCCTTGGCCAGCGTCGAGAGGGCCTCGCCCCCGAGCAGCCGCTGCAGCGGCAGGCCCGCCTTGCGCATCGCGCGGGTCAGCGCCTCCTTGCCGGCGTCGACCGCGTCCTCGCGGCGCTCCTTGGTGAACCACTGGCGGATCTTCGTCCGCGCGCGGGAGGAGCCGACGAAGGTCAGCCAGTCCTTCGAGGGGCCGGCGGTGGGCGACTTGGAGGTGAAGATCTCCACGACGTCGCCGTTGTTGAGCTTGCTGTCCAGCGAGACCAGCGAGCCGTTCACCCGCGCGCCGATGGTCCGGTAGCCGACCTCGGTGTGCACCGCGAACGCGAAGTCCACCGGCGTGGCACCCCCGGGGAGGCTCATCACGTCGCCCTTGGGCGTGAAGACGAACACCTCCTGCGGCCCGAGGTCGTAGCGCAGGGTCTCGAGGAACTCGCCGGGCTCCTGGGCCTCGCGCTGCCAGTCCAGCAGCTGGCGGAGCCACAGCATGTCGTCGGCCGAGCCCGCCTTGGGCGGCGCGCCGCTCTCCCCCGCCGCGGGCTTGCCGCCGGCGCGGGCCTTCTCCTTGTACTTCCAGTGCGCCGCGATGCCGTACTCGGCGGTCCGGTGCATGTCGTGGGTGCGGATCTGCAGCTCGACCGGCTTGCCCTGCGGCCCGATGACCGTCGTGTGCAGCGACTGGTACATGTTGAACTTCGGCATCGCCACGAAGTCCTTGAAGCGGCCGGGCACCGGCTGCCAGTGGGCGTGCATGATGCCCAGCGCCGCGTAGCAGTCGCGCACCGAGTCGACCAGGATGCGGATGCCGACGAGGTCCCAGATGTCGGTGAAGTCCCGGCCGCGGACGATCATCTTCTGGTAGATCGAGTAGTAGTGCTTGGGCCGCCCCGTGACGACGGCCTCGATCTTGGCCGCCCGCAGCTGCTCGGTCACCGACGCCGTGACCTCGGCGAGGTAGGTGTCCCGCGACGGCGCCCGCTCGGCCACCAGCCGCACGATCTCGTCGTAGCGCTTGGGGTACAGCGTGGCGAACGCGAGGTCCTCCAGCTCCCACTTGATCGTGTTCATGCCCAGCCGGTGGGCCAGCGGGGCGAGGATCTCCAGCGTCTCGCGCGCCTTCTTCTCCTGCTTTTCCGGCGGGAGGAAACGCAGCGTGCGCATGTTGTGCAGCCGGTCGGCGAGCTTGATGACCAGCACCCGCGGGTCGCGGGACATCGCGACGATCATCTTGCGGATCGTCTCGGCCTGGGCGGCGTCGCCCAGCTTGACCTTGTCGATCTTCGTGACGCCGTCGACGAGGTGGGCGACCTCCGACCCGAAGTCGGTGGTGATGGTCTCCAGGGTGACGCCGGTGTCCTCGACCGTGTCGTGCAGCAGGGCCGCGATCAGCGTCGTCGTGTCCATGCCCAGGCCGGCGAGGATGGTGGCGACGGCGAGCGGGTGGGTGATGTACGGGTCGCCGCTCTTGCGCTTCTGGCTGCTGTGCGCCGTCTCGGCGACGTCGTAGGCCCGCTGCAGCAGCGCCAGGTCGGCCTTCGGGTGGCTCTGCCGGTGCAGGGCGGCCAGCGGCTCCAGGACCGGGCGGACCAGACCGCTGCGCTGGCCGGCGACGATCCGGCGGGCGAGCCGGTCGCGGACGCGCCGGCGCGGGATGCCCGGCTCGGCGTCGGGCTCGGGGCCGACGTCGTCGGGACGGCGGACCGCCGGCCGCTCGGGCAGCGGGCTGCGCACGGGCGGTTCGGTCACGGCATCGGCGACGGCCCCGCCGGCGGCTGCTTCGGCCCGCGCGGCAGCCGCGTCGGCGGCTACGTCGGAGGCCACGGCGACTCCTGCGGCTGGCAGAGGGGGGACCCTCACCATGCTAGCGGGAGCGCGCCAGGCCCCGCCGTGCCCGCGGGCGTGATCTCCCCCCGTCAGGTGGCCCAGAGGGCGTGCACGGTGTGGGGTGCCAGCAGCTGGCGGCCACCGAGCGCGGCGAGCTCGACGACCACCGAGATGCCGGCGACCACGCCGCCGAGCTGCTCCACCAGCGCGACGGCCGCCCCGAGCGTGCCGCCGGTGGCGAGCACGTCGTCGACGAGCAGCACCCGCTGGCCGGGCCGGACGGAGTCCGCGTGCAGCTCCAGCGTCGCGGTGCCGTACTCCAGCGTGTAGTCGGCCGAGACCCGCTCACGCGGCAGCTTGCCCGCCTTGCGCACCGGCACCACGCCGACGCCGGCGTCCAGCGCGACGGCCGCGGCGAGCAGGAACCCGCGCGCCTCCACCCCGGCGACGACGTCGAACGGCCGGTCGCCGGCGCCGCGGGCGGCCAGCGCCGCCGTCCGCGGGTCCGACGCCCCCGGGGTGGCCAGCCCGGCGACCATCCGCCGGAAGGCGGCGCCGTCGGCGAAGACCGGGGTGAGGTCCCGGAAGACGATCCCCGGTTCGGGGTGGTCGGGGACGTCGACGGTGAGCGAGGCGATGAGCTGGTCGAGCGGGAGCCCCGCGGCCGCCGCGCTCACCGGCGGCGCTTGCCCGACGGGCGGCCGGTGCCCGGGCGCTGCGGCCGGGCACCCGGCCGCGGCGCGGCCGAGGCGCCCCGCGGCCCGTCCGGGCGCACCGACGCCGGCGACTCCACCACGACGTTCGCGGGCACGCTCCGGGGCAGGTCGGCCACGGCCACCCCGCCGGAGGGCCGGCGCCGCCGGGCGCTCGCCACCGGCCCGCTCGGCGCGGCGGCACCGCCGGTGCGGGCCGCCGAGGAGCGCCGGGCCAGCACCCGCCGGCGCAGCGCCTGCACCTCGGGCTCCCGCTCCTTGAGGTCGGCGACGATCGGCGTCGCGAGGACGATCGAGGAGTACGTGCCGGCCGCGAGGCCCACGAAGAGCACGAGCGCCAGGTCCTTGAGGGTGCCGACGCCCAGCAGCCCGGCGCCCACGAAGAGCAGGCCGGCGACCGGGAGCAGCGCGATGACCGACGTGTTGATCGACCGCATCAACGTCTGGTTGACGGCGAGGTTGGCCGCCTCGCCCCAGGTCATCCGCGCGCTGGTCCCCAGGTCGCGGGTGTTCTCGTCGACCTTGTCGAACACCACCACGGTGTCGTAGAGGGAGAACCCGAGGATGGTGAGGAAGCCGATCACCGTCGACGGGGTCACCTCGAAGCCGATCAGCGAGTACACGCCGGCGGTGATCACGATGTCGTGCGCGAGCGCGGCCATGGCGCCCACCGCCATCTTCGGCTGGAACCGCACGGCCAGGAAGAGCACGACCGCCACGAGGAACACCGCGAGCGCGACGAGCGCCTGGTCGGTGATGTCCTGTCCCCAGTCGGCGCTGACCGACTCCGGGCTCACCTGCGCGGGCTCGATGCCGACCGCGTCGGCCAGGCTCTCCACCACGGCCCGCTCGGCCTCGTTGTCGAGCTGCTCGGTGCGGATGAGCAGGGTGTCCCCGCCGACGATCTGCGCCGTCGCCACCTGGGCGCCGGCGTCCTCGGCCGCGGCCCGCGCGTCGGCCAGCTGCTCCTGGGACCCGGGCAGCCGGAAGCTGTTCCCGCCCTCGAAGTCGATGCCGAAGTTGAAGCCCCGGAAGACGATCGTGACGACGCAGAGCAGCACCACGATCGCGGTGATCTTGTAGATCAGCCGGCTCCGGCCGACGACGTCGAGCCCCGCCTCCCCGTTGTAGAGCCGGTGCGCCAGGCCCCCGCGACCGGCCCGGGGCGCCGAGGGCGGGGCGGTCTCGTCACCGGCCGGGTCCTGCGGCAGGCCCGCGTCGGCGAGCGCCTCCTCGCCGGTGCCCACCGGCTGATCCGCGGGCGTCGGCTCCGCCGGGTCCGTGGGGCGGGTCATGAGGTGCTCCTGTCCTGGCGGCCGCCCGCGGCGGCCCCGACGAGTTCCCCGGACGGCGCCTGCGCCCCGGGCCGGCGGGTGTGCTCCACCCGGCCCAGCCCGGAGAAGCGGTTCCGGCCGAAGCCCTTGAACCGCGACAGCACGGCCATCAGCGGGTGGGTGAAGAGGAAGACGACGACCAGGTCCAGGACGGTGGACATGCCGAGGGTGAAGGCGAAGCCCTTCACGTCGCCGATCGCCAGGACGTACAGGATCGCCGCGGCCAGGAAGCTGACCGCGTCCGCCGACAGGATCGTGCGCCGTGCGCGCACCCAGGCCCGCGGGACGGCGGAGCGCAGCGACCGGCCCTCCCGGATCTCGTCCTTGAGCCGCTCGAAGTAGACGACGAAGGAGTCGGCGGTGATGCCGATCGAGACGATGAACCCGGCGATGCCGGCGAGGCTCAGGGTGAACCCGATCTCCCGGCCCAGCAGGATCAGGCAGGCGTAGACCACCACCGCCGAGAGCACGAGGCTGGCGATCATCACCAGGCCGAGCAGCCGGTAGTAGAGCAGGGCGTACACGAACACCAGGGCGATGCCGATGGCGCCGGCGATCAGCCCGGCCTGGAGCTGCTCCTCGCCGAGCTCGGTGGAGATCGACTGCGCCGTGGCCTGGGTGAAGGTCAGCGGCAGGGCGCCGTAGCGCAGCTGGTTGGCCAGCTCCGTGGCCGACTCCTGGTCGAACTGACCGGTGATCGTCGTCGGGTTCGTCGTGATCGCGCTGTTGATGGTGGGCGCCGAGATGACCCGCCCGTCCAGCGTGAAGGCGACGGGCGAGCCGACGTTGGCGGTGGTGTAGGCGGCCCACGTGGACAGGCCGTCGGACTGGAAGTCCAGCAGCACGACCCAGCTGCCGTCCGAGGGCTCGGTGCCGGCGTTGGCGTCGTCGATCTCGGTGCCCTCGATGATCGTGGGGCCGAGCAGGTACTTGGCGGTGCCGTCCTCGCTGCAGGCGGCCACGAAGTCCTCGGGCCGCGCGGTGTCGCCGGTGACGTTGTCCGCCTCGCAGGTGAGGGTGGCGAACTCGGCCGCCGCCTCCTCCTGCGTGACCGGGGGTGCGTCGGGGTCGGGCAGGGCCGGCTCGGCCACGGCGCCGTCGGCCCCCTCGGCGGCCGGGTCCTCTGCGGCCGGGTCCTCTGCGGCCGGGTCCTCTGCGGCCGGGTCCTCTGCGGCGGGGTCCTCGGCGGCCGGGTCCTCCTCCGCCGGGACCGCCGGCGCCGGGCCCTGGACCACCGGCCGGAACCGCAGCTGCGCGGTCGCGCCGAGCTGGCGGGCCTGCTCGCCGTCGTCCCCGGGGACGGAGATGACGATGTTGCTGTCGCCCTCGGTGACCACCTCGGCCTCGGCGACGCCGAGGCCGTTGACGCGCTGCTCGATGATCTGGCGGGCCAGCTCCAGGTCCTCCGGGGCCGGCGCCTGGCCGCCGGGGGTCTGGGCGGTCAGGGTGACCGTGGTGCCGCCGCGCAGGTCGAGACCGAGCTGAGGGGTGCGGGTGTCGCCGGTGAAGAACACCAGCCCGTACAGCACGGCGACGATGAGCACGAACGCGGCGAAGTATCGCCCCGCCGGGAGCGTGCGGTTGGCCACGGAGCTCCTCCGGGTCAGACGGTGCCGTCGGCGGGGCGCGCGCTGCCCCCGTCGGACGGCGCGGCACCGGCCGGGCGGCGCACCTCGAGGATCGCCTGCCGGGCGAAGGTGACCACCACGCCGGGGGCGATCTCCAGGTCCAGCGTCGTGTCACCCAGCGCGGCCACGGTGCCGTGCATGCCGCTGGTGGTCATCACCGGGGTGCCGATCTCGAGGGAGGCCTGCAGCGCGGCGTGCTGCTCCTGCATGCGCTTGCGCTGCCGGGCCGGCAGCACGAACAGCACGACGGCCAGCAGGGCCAGCATGATCAGCGGGAAGTACTCCACGACAGGTGTGCCTCTCTTCCGCGACAGGCCTCGCGGTGGTGCGGTCCGGGACGGGACCGCTCGGGTGCATCGGGTGCCGTGCGCGCGGCGACCAGGCGGGACGCGCACGGCCCGGCCTGCGAGTTGCGCGCCAGCGCTCCGGAGTCTAGGCGTCGAAGAGGGTGTCTGACGACGACCCCGGTACCTGTGGGTCTGCTGTGACCCGGCCGAGGGGGACCCCGCCGCGCGGCACCGGCCGCCCCAGGTGCTCCCAGGCGGCCTCGGTCGCGACCCGCCCGCGCGGGGTGCGCGCCAGCAGCCCGGCGCGCACGAGGAACGGCTCGCACACCTCCTCGACGGTGTGCGGCTCCTCGCCCACGGCCACGGCGAGGGTGGCGACGCCGACCGGCCCGCCGCCGAACTTGCCCACGAGCGCCTCGAGGACGGCGCGGTCGAGGCGGTCCAGCCCCAGGTGGTCGACGTCGTAGAGCGCCAGCGCGGCCTCGGCGACCTGGCGCGTGACGCGGCCGTCGGCCTCCACCTCGGCGTAGTCGCGGACCCGGCGCAGCAGCCGGTTGGCGATGCGCGGGGTGCCGCGGGAGCGTCCGGCGATCTCGGCCGACCCCTCGTCGGTGAGCTCCACGCCGAGCAGGGCGGCGCTGCGGGCGAGCACCCGCTGCAGCTCGGCCGGCTCGTAGAACTCCATCTGCCCGACGAAGCCGAACCGGTCGCGGAGCGGGCCGGTCAGCAGCCCGGCACGGGTGGTGGCCCCGACGAGGGTGAACGGGTTGATCTCCAGGGGGATCGCCGTCGCCCCGGGCCCCTTGCCCACCACGACGTCGACGCGGAAGTCCTCCATCGCCATGTAGAGCAGCTCCTCGGCGGGCCGGGCGATGCGGTGGATCTCGTCGATGAACAGGACGTCACCGGGCGCGAGGTTCGAGAGCATCGCCGCGAGGTCGCCGGAGCGCTCGATCGCCGGGCCGCTGGTGATCTTCACCGAGGTGCCGAGCTCGGAGCCGATGATCAGCGCGAGGCTGGTCTTGCCGAGCCCGGGCGGCCCCGACAGGAGCACGTGGTCGGGGGTGCGGCCGCGCCGCTTGGCGCCCTCGAGGACCAGGGCGAGCTGGCGGGCCACCTTGGGCTGGCCGATGAAGTCGTCCAGCGAGTGCGGCCGCAGCGCCGACTCGACGACCCGCTCCTCGTCGCCGGCCTGCGGCGACACCGGCCACTCCGGCGTCACGTCGGCGGCCAGGTCACCGGTCAGGGACCGGTCGAACGGGGCGCTCACGACCTGCCCAGCAGCTGGAGAGCGCGCCGGAGCAGCACCGCGACCTCCACGCTGCCGGTCGCGGCGATCTGCTCGTCGGCCACGGGGGCGAGCTGGCCGACCGCGGTCTCGGCCTCCTTGCCGCTCCAGCCGAGGCCGACCAGCGCGCTGGTGAGCTGGTCGCGCCAGGGCGCCACCGGCGTCACCGACGGCAGCCCCGCGGGCGCGGGCACGTCGAGGGAGGTGTCGGTGGTGGTGGAGCCCAGCCGGTCGCGCAGCTCGAGGATCAGCCGCTCGGCGCCCTTCTTGCCGATGCCGGGCACCTGCATCAGCGCCTTGACGTCGGCCGTCGAGACGGCCCGGCGGACCTCCCGCGGCGGGTGGATGGCCAGCACCGCCTGGGCCAGGCGCGGGCCGACGCCGTTGGCGGTCTGCAGCAGCTCGAACAGCTGGCGCTCGTCGTCGTCGGCGAAGCCGTAGAGGGTGAGCGAGTCCTCGCGCACCACGAGGGTGGTCGCCAGCCGGGCGGACTCCCCCACCTGCAGGCGGGCGATCGTGCCCGGGGTGCACTGCACCGCGAGGCCGATGCCGCCCACCTCGACGACGGCGCCGTCCGGGGAGACCGCGGCGACCCGCCCGCTGACGCTGGCGATCATCGGGCCGCCACCCCCGTCCACCGCGGCAGCGTGGTGCTGCGCACCGGCGCGCCGATCCCGCCGGCGATCGCCGCCGTGCGCAGCCGCTGCTGCGCCGGCCCGCGCCAGGCGTGGCAGACCGCGAGGGCGAGGGCGTCGGCGGCGTCGGCCGGCTTGGGGGCGGCGGCGAGCCCGAGGACCCGGGTGACCATGAGGGTGACCTGCTCCTTGTCCGCGCGGCCGTTGCCGGAGATGGCCGCCTTGACCTCGCTGGGCGTGTGCCAGGCGACCGGCCGGTCGGCCTGGGCCGCGGCCAGCGCGGCCACCCCGGCCGCCTGCGCGGTGCCCGTGGCGGTGCCCTTGTTGTTCTGGGTGAACACCCGCTCGATCGCGACCACGTCGGGGCGGTGCTCGCGCAGCAGCGCGGCGACCGCGGTGTGCAGCTCCAGCAGCCGCAGCTCCAGGTCCAGCTCCGCCAGCGTGCGCACCACGCCGACGCCGACCGCCGTCGGCCGCGCGCCGGGGCGCCCGTCGACCACCCCCCACCCGCACCGGGTGAGGCCCGGGTCGATGCCGAGCACCCGCATGGTCACGCTCCCGTCAGCCGAACTGGTGTTCGACCGAGGCTAACCCCGCTCCCCGACCGGACCCCGCCAACACGCCCGGTGACGTACTGGAACGGCCCCCGTCCAGAGGCTCGCCCCGAGCGCAGCGAGGGGTGAGGAGGACGGGGGTCCTTCTAGGCGTCGGCCGCCACCTGCTCCATGACCTCGTCGGACACGTCGTAGTTGGCGTAGACGTTCTGCACGTCGTCGCAGTCCTCGAGCGCGTCGATCAGGCGGAAGACCTTGGCCGCGCCCTCGGCGTCGAGCGGCACCTGGACGCTGGGCTGGAAGCCGGCCTCGGCGGAGTCGTAGTCGATGCCGGCGTCCTGCAACGCGGTGCGCACGGCGACGAGGTCGGTGGGCTCGCAGAGCACCTCGAGGGTGTCGCCGAGGTCGCGCACCTCCTCGGCGCCGGCGTCCAGCACCGCCATGAGCACGCTGTCCTCGTCGACGTCACCGGACTTGGGCACCACGACGACGCCCTTGCGGGAGAAGAGGTAGGAGACCGAGCCGGGGTCGGCCATCGACCCGCCGTTGCGGGTCATGGCGGTGCGGACCTCCATCGCCGAGCGGTTCTTGTTGTCGGTGAGGCACTCGATGAGCACCGCGACGCCGCCGCTGGCGTAGCCCTCGTAGGTGATGCCCTGGTAGTCGACGCCGCCGGCCTCGAGGCCCGCGCCGCGCTTGACCGCGCGGTCGATGTTGTCGTTGGGCACCGAGCTCTTCTTGGCCTTCTGGATGGCGTCGTAGAGCGTCGGGTTGCCGGCGGGGTCACCGCCGCCGGTGCGGGCCGCCACCTCGATGTTCTTGATCAGCTTGGCGAAGAGCTTGCCGCGCTTGGCGTCGATCCCGGCCTTCTTGTGCTTGGTCGTCGCCCACTTGGAGTGGCCGCTCACGGCTCTCCCCTCTCTGCGTCGGCCAGGTGACGGCGCACGATGTCGACGAACAGCGCGTGCACCCGGCGGTCCCCGGTCAGCTCGGGGTGGAAGCTGGTGGCCACCACGTCCCCCTGGCGGACCGCGACGATCCTACCGTCGGCCGGTCCGCCGACGACCCGGCCGAGGACCTGCACCCCCGGCCCGGCCTCCTCGACCCACGGGGCGCGGATGAAGACGGCGTGCAGCGGCCCGCCGGCCAGGCCGTCGAGCTCGACCCGGGTCTCGAAGGAGTCGACCTGGCGGCCGAAGGCGTTCCGGCGCACCGTGACGTCCAGCCCGCCGACGGTCTCCTGGCCCGGCGGCGCGTCCAGCAGCCGGTCGGCGAGCAGGATCATCCCGGCGCAGCTGCCGTAGGCGGGCAGCCCGGCGCGGACGGCGTCCCGGAGCGGCTCGAGCAGCCCCCACCGGGCGGCCAGCTTCGCCATGGTGGTCGACTCGCCGCCGGGGAGGACGATCCCGTCGACGGCGGCCAGCTCCTCGGGGCGGCGCACCTGCCGGGCCTCGGCGCCCCCCGCCTGCAGCGCGGCGACGTGCTCGCGGACGTCGCCCTGGAGGGCCAGCACCCCGACGACGGGGCGGGTGGGGCCGGTGGACACGGCCGCCCACGCTACGGCGTCGCCTAGACAGCCGGCGCCGACGGGGCGAGCCCGGCCGCCCGGCTCGACGTCCAGGTGACCAGCGACTCCAGCGGGCCGCGGCCGATCGTGCGCCGCCACGCCCAGGCCCCGGCCAGCGCGGCGGCGGCGAACCACAGCCACAGGACCGCGCCCTGCACCTGGCCGGGCACGACGGCCATGAGGACGCGGATCGCCACGAGGTGGGCGGCGTAGACGGTGAGCGCCAGCGCCCCCACGGCCGCCACCGGGGAGGTCAGCCGCGGCAGCCGCTCGGCGGCCACCAGGCACCCGGCCACCACGAGGAGGGCGACGCCGGTCGAGCCGACGACCTCGAAGGTGGTCCCGCTGTGCGGTTCCGCGCCGGTCAGCCAGCCGGTGTCGAAGACCCCCGGGGCGGTGAAGCCGGCCTCGGGCCCCGGCGAGGGCACCCCACCGGCCAGCAGCCGGGTGCTCGCCCAGCCCAGGCCGTAGCCGACCACGGCGGCCGCCGCACCGGCCGCGGCGAGCCGCGCGCGCACCGCGGGAGAGGCCAGGTCCAGCCGGCCCACCGCCAGGCCGACCAGCACGAAGGCGATCCAGAGCAGCGCCGGGTAGTAGCCGGTGACCAGCAGGGAGGCGGCGAGCGAGTCGGCCACCTCCAGCGTGGTGAGCACCTGGCCGGCGACGACGAGCAGCGGCGGGACGGCGACGGCGACGACCGCCGCGGTGACCAGCAACCGGCGGACCGGCCAGCGCAGGAACGGCAGCACGAGCACGAAGAGCACCCCGTACACGCCCAGGATCACCGCGACGAAGGTGCCCAGCTCCTCCAGCGCCCACCCGATGGCGAGGACCCACAGCGCCCGGACGAAGATCCGCAACCGCACGCGGTTCAGCTCCGGACCCTCCGGCGGCCGGTCGCGCCCGGAGAGCAGCGCCACCGAGATCCCGGCCAGGGTGGCGAAGAGGATCGACGAGCGCCCGTCGACCACCGCCGTCCAGGTCTGCGGGTCCGGGTGCAGGTCGCCGCCCACCTGCATGTGGGCGGCGAACATGCCGAGGACGGCGAGCCCGCGCGCGACGTCCAGCCCGCCGATGCGCCGCCGGACGTCCACGCTCACCAGCCGCGGGTGGCGTACCGCTCGCTCTCCGGGAGCGTCGCGACGTCGATCCCCACCATCGGCTCCCCGAGCCCGCGCGAGACCTTGGCGATCACGTCCGGGTCGTCGTGGAAGGTGGTGGCCTGCACGATGGCGGCCGCGCGCTGCGCCGGGTCCCCGGACTTGAAGATGCCCGAACCGACGAACACGCCCTCGGCCCCGAGCTGCATCATCATCGCCGCGTCGGCGGGCGTGGCGATGCCACCGGCGGTGAAGAGGACGACGGGCAGCTTGCCGAGCCGCGCCACCTCGGTGACCAGGTCGTGCGGGGCCCGCAGCTCCTTGGCCGCGACGAACAGCTCGGTCTCGTCCAGGGTCGCCAGCCGGCGGATGCCGGCGCGCAGCGCCCGCATGTGGCGGGTCGCCTCGACGACGTTGCCGGTGCCGGCCTCGCCCTTGGAGCGGATCATCGCCGCGCCCTCGGAGATCCGCCGCAGCGCCTCGCCGAGGTCGGTGGCGCCGCAGACGAACGGCACGGTGAACGCGTGCTTGTCGATGTGGTGCGCCTCGTCCGCGGGGGTGAGCACCTCGGACTCGTCGATGTAGTCGACGCCGAGCGACTGGAGCACCTGCGCCTCGACGAAGTGGCCGATGCGGGCCTTGGCCATCACGGGGATGGAGACCGCGTCGATGATGCCCTGGACCATGTCGGGGTCGCTCATCCGCGCGATCCCGCCCTGGGCCCGGATGTCGGCCGGCACCCGCTCCAGCGCCATGACGGCGACGGCGCCGGCGTCCTCGGCGATGCGGGCCTGCTCCGGGGTGACGACGTCCATGATGACGCCGCCCTTGAGCTGCTCGGCCATGCCGCGCTTGACGCGGTCGGTACCGGTACCGGTCCCGCCGTCCATCCGGTCGAGGTGCTCTGCCACTGCGGTCCGCCTTCGCTGTCCCGGTCGAGTTGCGAGCAACCTTACGGCGGTCAGGATGCGCGCCGTCCGGCGACGTCGGCGCCGACCCCGATGCCGCCCAGCCGGTCGTCGATGTCGAAGTAGCGCGGCAGCGGGCGCCGGCGGTGCAGGCCCGCCCAGCGGGACGAGCGGCGGCCGCGCAGCTCCCGCGTGTCGCGGACGGCGTCGTTGTAGAAGCGGCGGGCCAGCGCGACCCGGGTCTGGGTGCCGGCCAGGTCCGTGCGCAGCGCGGCCGGGACGCCGGGCAGGTCCGCGGGCAGCTCCCGCAGCTCGTGGCCCAGCGCGTTCTCGGCCAGTTCGCGGTCCCCGGTGTCGCGGGCGGCACGCGCCCCGGCGGCGCCGGCGGCCAGCCGGGCGCGGACACCCTCGCCGAGCGCGGCGGGGTGCTGCCGGGCCAGCTCCTCGGCCAGGCCGGCACGACGCTGCAGCTGGGCGTCCAGCGTGGCCCAGGCCCGGTCCACCCGCGCCGCCAGCCGGCGCAGCCGGACCAGCGTCCACCCGGTCCAGACCGCCAGGAGCAGCAGCACTCCGGCGGCGAGCAGCAACCAGGCCTCGGGCGTCACGGTCCCCGAGGCTAGCGGCGCGGCCGCCGGATGCGGGGAGGTCCGGCCGCGGTGCCCGTCGGCGGCACCCCGGGGAAGTCGTGGTCCGGTGCGGCGGTGACCACGCCGCCCCCCGGCGGGAGCACGGTCTCGTAGACCGCCAGGATGCGCCGGGCGAGCACCTGCCAGTCGTAGCGGGCGGCTGCCCGGGAGCCGCGCGCGGCCAGTTCGGCCCGCCTGCCCGGGTCGGCGAGCAGGTCCGACAGCGCCTGCCCGAGGGCGGCCGGATCGTCGCGCCGCACCACCACGCCCGCGGCGCCGTCGTCCAGCACCCGGACGAAGGCGTCGAGGTCGCTCGCGACGACCGGCGCCCCGGCGGCCATCGCCTCGATGAGGATCACGCCGAAGGACTCGCCGAGCAGGTTGGGGGCGCAGTACACGTCCACGCTGCGCAGCAGCGCCGCCTTGTCCGCCTCCGACACCTCCCCCAGCAGCGTGACGTGCGGCCGGAGGTCGGGGCCCACCATGGACCACAGCTGGTCGGCGTCGCCGCGCCCGGCGATGAGCAGCCGGGTGCCCGGGTGCGCCCGGACGACGGTCCGCATGGCCTGCAGCAGCACCGGCAGGCCCTTCCGCGGCTCGTCGAAGCGGCCGACGAACCCGATGGTCGGTGGTCCGCCGCTGCCCCGCCCGAAGCCCGGCAGCGCGGGGCCCTCGGCGAAGAAGGGCACGTGCACCCCGTTGGGCAGGATGACCGCGTCCCCGCCGAGGTGCTCGACCTGCACCCGCCGGGCGAAGTCGGAGACGGCGATCCGGCCGCTGATCTTCTCCAGCCACGGCCGGGCCATGGGGCCCACGGCGGCCAGCCACTTGGACCGCGTGGTCGCCGCGTGGAAGGTCGCCACGATCGGCCCGGTGGCGATCATGCACACCAGCAGGGACACCGACGGCGTGGCCGGCTCGTGCACGTGGACGACGTCGAAGCGGCCCTCGCGCAGCCAGCGGCGCACCCGCGCGGCCGAGACAGGCCCGAACTGCAGGCTCGCCATCGAGCCGTTGTAGGGCACCGGGACGGTGCGGCCCGCGAAGGTGAGCCAGGGGTCGGTGACGGACTCCTCGTGCTGGGCCGGGGTCAGCACCTCCACGTGGTGCCCCATGCCGCGCAGCGTCCCGGCGAGGTCGCGCACGTGGTACTGGACTCCGCCGGGGACGTCCCACCGGTAGGGGCAGACCAGGCCGATGCGCATCAGGACGCCGCCTCCCCGCGGGGCGGGTCCGGGGGGACGTCGGGCCACACCCGGCCCAGCATGTGCCAGTCCTCGGGCCGCTCGGCGATCCCGGCGGTGAACACGTCGGCGACCTGCTGCATCGCCGTCGACACCCGGTCCTTCAGCCGGCCGGGGCCCCGCACCGGCACCTCGGGGTGCACGCACATCCGCCACCCACCGGGGGTGAACTGGCAGACGACGGGGAGGAGCGCGGCGCCGGTGCGCTCGGCGAGCAGCGCCGCACCGCCGGGCATGGTGGCCGGCCGGCCGAAGAAGGTGACCGGGACCCCACCGGCGCCCAGGTTGCGGTCGACGAGCAGGCAGGCCACGCCGCCGTCGGCGAGCCACTCCCGCAGCACCTCCGAGCTGGGCCGCTCGCCACCGGTGAGCGGCACCACGCGGAAGCCCAGCGCCTCGCGGTACGCGAGGAAGCGCCGGTACAGCGATTCCGGGCGCAGCCGCTCGGCGACGGTCATGAACGGCCCGTCCAGCCAGTCGGTGAACCAGGCGCCGGCGGCATCCCAGTTGCCGCTGTGCGGCAGGGCGACGACCACGCCCCGCCCCTCGGCGCGGGCGCGGGCGATGTGCTCGATCCCGGGGACGTCGCTGTCCGCCCGGATGCGCTGCGCGGTCAGCGTCGGCAGCCGGAACGCCTCCTGCCAGTAGCGGGCGTAGGAGCGCATCGCGCGGCGGGTGAGCTCGGCGAGCTCCGGCTCGGTCAGCCGGCCGCCGGTGACCACCCGCAGGTTGGCCCGCAGCTGCCGCACGCCCCTGCCGTCGCGACCGGCGGCCCATCCCCCCGCCTGGTCGAACAACGCCCGCGCGGCCGGCTCCGGCAGCATGCGCACCGCCCGCCAGCCCGCCGCGTAGCCGGCGTCGGAGAGCCGGCCCGCGAGCCGCTGCCGGGCGCCGCTCACGGGTCGATCCGCCGGCCGTCGGCGGCCCGCCTGACCGCCAGCACCCGCTGGGCGACCGTGACGGCGCTGCCGGCCAGGAGCACCCACAGCGCCACGTGCACGGCGTACGGGATGCCCAGCCCGGTGAAGCCCGTGCCGGTCAGCACGAGGATCAGCCGCTCGGTCCGCTCGACCACCCCCACGTCGCAGGCCAGGCCCATCCCCTCGGCGCGCGCCTTGATGTAGGAGGTGAGCACCCCCAGCACCAGGCAGAGCAGCGCGAGCAGCACCAGCAGCCGGTTGTCGCCGGCGCCGGAGAACCACCAGACCAGGGCGCCGAAGATCGCGGCGTCGGCGGCGCGGTCGCCGGTGGAGTCCAGCACCGCGCCGAACACCGAGCCGCCGCCGCGCAGCCGGGCGAGCGCGCCGTCGAGCATGTCCAGCAGGACGAAGACGGTGACGGTGAAGGCGCCCCAGAACAGGTGCCCGGTCGCGATCAGCCCCGCGGCCCCCGCGATCGCGCCGACCGTCCCCGTGACCGTCACCGCGTCCGGCGTGACCCCCACGCGGGCCAGCCGCGCCGCCAGCGGGTTGACCACCTTGGCCACCACGGGGCGGGCGTTGACGCCGAGCACTCAGGCCTCCGCCACGGGTGCGGCGTGGTCGGCCCAGGCGTCGGCGAGCAGCGCCCGGGTCTCCCCCAGCACCTGCGGCAGCACCCGGGTGAGCCCGACCACCGGCATGAAGTTGGTGTCCCCGCCCCAGCGCGGCACGGCGTGCTGGTGCAGGTGGTCGGCGATGCCGGCCCCCGCCACGGCCCCCTGGTTCATGCCGATGTTGAACCCGTGGGCCCCGCTCACCGCGCGGACCACGCGCATCGCCGTCTGCGTGAACGCGCCCAGCTCGGCCACCTCCCCGGGCGTGAGGTCGGTGTAGTCCGGCACGTGCCGGTACGGCACCAGCATCAGGTGGCCGGCGTTGTACGGGTAGAGGTTGAGGACGGCGAAGACCGACGTGCCCCGCGCCACCACCAGCCCCTCCTCGTCGCCGAGGGTGGGGATGACGCAGAACGGGCAGTCGTGCGCCCCGGTGGGCTTGCCCTCCCCGCGGATGTAGGCCATCCGGTAGGGGGTCCACAGGTGCTCGAACACCGTCGCGGGGCCGCCCTCGTCCGAGCTGACCGGCACCCGGTACGGGGCGTTGTCCTCGCTCATCCGGGGACCGCCGCGTTCTCCGCCGTCGGGTCGGCGTTGCTGCGGGTCGCGATCCAGGCGGCGATCCGCTCGACGGCGGCGTCGACCGGCACCCCGTTGTCCTGGCTGCCGTCGCGGAAGCGGAAGGAGACCGCGCCGGCCTCGGCGTCGGTGGCCCCGGCGATGAGCACGAAGGGCACCTTTTGCTTCGACGCCGTGCGGATCTTCTTCTGCATCCGGTCGTCGGAGTCGTCGACCTCCACCCGGATGCCGCGCGCCCTGAGCCTCAGCGCGACGTCGGCCAGGTAGGGCACCTGCTCGTCGGTGACCGGGATCCCCACGACCTGGACCGGGGCCAGCCAGGCGGGGAAGGCGCCGGCGTAGTGCTCGGTGAGGACGCCGAAGAACCGCTCGATCGAGCCGAACTTCGCCGAGTGGATCATCACCGGCCGGGCGCGGCCACCCTCGGGCGTCGTGTACTCCAGGCCGAAGCGGGCGGGCTGGTTGAAGTCGTACTGGATGGTCGACATCTGCCACGTGCGGCCGATGGCGTCGCGCGCCTGCACGGAGATCTTCGGGCCGTAGAAGGCTGCGCCGCCGGGGTCGGGGACGAGCTCGAGCCCGGTCTCCTCCGCCGCCTCCGCCAGGACCTGCGTGGCGACCGCCCACTCCTCGTCCGACCCGATGAACTTGCCCTGCTTCTCGGGGTCGTCGCCGCGGGTGGAGAGCTCGAGGTGGTACTCGTCCAGGCCGAAGTCGCGCAGCAGGCCCAGGACGAAGGCCAGCAGGTGCCGGATCTCGCCGGGTGCCTGCTCGGGGGTGACGTAGCTGTGCGAGTCGTCCTGGGTCAGCCCGCGCACCCGGGTCAGGCCGTGCACCACGCCGGACTTCTCGTAGCGGTAGACGGTGCCGAACTCGAAGAAGCGCAGCGGCAGCTCGCGGTAGGACCGCCCGCGGGACCGGAAGATCAGGTTGTGCATGGGGCAGTTCATGGCCTTGAGCCGGTACTCGCTGTTCTCCAGCTCCATGCCGGGGAACATCGTGTCGGCGTAGTACGGCAGGTGGCCGGAGGTCTCGAAGACCCCGCTCTTGGTGATGTGCGGGGTGCCGACGTAGTCGAAACCCTCCTCGATGTGCCGGCGGCGGACGTAGTCCTCCATCTCCCGCTTGACCACGCCCCCCTTGGGGTGGAAGACCGCCAGCCCGGAGCCGATCTCGTCGGGGAAGCTGAACAGGTCCAGCTCGACGCCGAGCCGGCGGTGGTCGCGGCGCTCGGCCTCGGCCAGGTGCTCGAGGTAGGCCTTGTGCGCGTCCCTGCTCTCCCAGGCGGTTCCGTAGACGCGCTGCAGCTGCGGGTTCTTCTCGCTGCCCCGCCAGTAGGCCGCGGCGCTGCGGGTGAGGCTGAACGCCGGGATGCTCGAGGTGCGCGGCAGGTGCGGGCCGCGGCACAGGTCGGTCCAGACCCGCTCGCGGGTGCGCGGGTCGAGGTTGTCGTACATGGTCAGCTGCGCGCCGCCGACCTCGACGTCGGCGCCCTCGGCCGCGTCGGAGGCGCCGCCCTTGAGCCCGATCAGCTCGAGCTTGTAGGGCTCGTGCGCGAGCTCGGCCTGCGCGTCGGCGTCGTCGATCTCGCGGCGCGAGAAGTACTGGCCGGCCTTGACGATCTCCTGCATCCGCTTCTCCAGCGCCTGCAGGTCCTCGGGGGTGAACGGCCGCTCGGGGTCGAAGTCGTAGTAGAAGCCGTTCTCGACCGGCGGGCCGATGCCCAGCCGCGTCCCCGGGAACAGGTCCTGGACGGCCTGGGCGAGCACGTGCGCGGCCGAGTGCCGGATGACCGCGCGACCATCGGCGCTGGACGCCGCGACCGCCTCCACCTCGGCGTCGGCCGCCGGTGCCCAGGCGAGGTCCTTCAGGTCACCGGTGGCGACCTCCCGGACGACGACCGCGCCGTCGGGGCCCTTCATCGGGACCCCGGCCGCCTTCAGCGCGTCCTGCGCCGTCGTCCCGGCCGGCACCCGGATCGGTCCGACGGCGGTGGGCGAGGGCTGGGTGGACACGAGCATGCTCCAGGGATCGAGGCGGCGGGTGTCGTGCGACGCCCGTTCTGCGGCCCCGAGCCTAGTGCGCCCGGCGCTCAGTCCCGGACGACCTCCAGCCCGTCCGCGACCGCGCCGCGCCGGTCGAGGACCTCGGAGATCCGCACGTGGCTCACCGGGTCGGCCGGCACCACCCGCACGCCGGCGCCGAACTCGATGCGCAGGGGCACGGCCTCGGCCGCCGAGACGGTGAACCGGCCGTCGTCCCCGCGGGTGAAGGTGAACCGCGCGGCCACCGAGTCCTCGGTCGGGTGGCCGCGGGTGGCGTGCTCGGCGACGTGGTTGCCGAGGCCGTAGGCGACCCACTCGCCGTCGATCCGCTCGACGGGCTGCACCACGTGCGCGTTGTGGCCGAGCACCAGGTCGACGTCGGGCGAGGCCAGCAGGGCGCGCGCCGCCTCCTCCTGGGCCTGCGTGGACTCGTGCTCGTACTCCCGGCAGCAGTGCAGGCTCGCGATCACGACCTCGGCCCCCGCCGCCCGCGCCCGCGCCGCCCCGGCCAGCATCCCGGCGACGTCGGGCACCGCGGTGACGTCGACCGACCACTCCCGCCCGGCGGGCACCGGCACGCCGTTGAGGCTGAACGTCGCGGCGACGTGGCCCACCCGGACGCCGCCCACCTCGACGACCGTCGGCTGCGCGCCCTCCGCCTCGCTGCGGTAGGTGCCGGTGACCGCGATGCCGGCGCCCTCCAGGGCGTCGACGGTGCGGGTCAGCCCGTCGAAGCCGGCGTCCAGCGAGTGGTTCGACGCCGTCGAGCAGAGGCCGTACCCGGCGCCCGCGAGCGCGTCGACGATCTCGGGCTGGACGCTGAAGCTCGGGTAGCCGCGGTACGGCCCGCCCTCGGGTGCCACCGGCGTCTCGAGGTGGCAGATCGCCAGGTCCGCCCCGCCGATGATCCCGGAGACCGGGGCGAACACCCCGCTGAAGTCGTAGGAGCCGTCGGGTCGCAGCGCGCCGGAGGTGAGCGCCCGCCCCTGGTGCACCAGGACGTCGCCGGTCGCCACCACGGTGAAGCGGTCGGGTGCCGGGGTGGGATCCGGCGACGCGGTGGCCCGGGTGGGCGCACCGGCCGGTCCCGGGGGCTCCGGAGCGCCCCCGCAGGCGGTCAGCAGCAGCACGGCCGCCCCCGCGGCCCACCAGCGACGCATGGCCGACGACGCTAGAGCAGGACCGGGTCGCCGACGGCGATCTCCCCGGGCTGCCGCACCTCCGCGTACACGCCCAGGCAGTGCTTCGGCGTGCGGACGACGGCCAGCCGGGCGGTTCCGATGCGCAGCTCGCGGCCCACCCAGGCGCGCTCGTCGTCGTCGGGCAGGTCCAGCAGCAGGTTGGCGCGGGGGTCCTCGGCCGAGCAGCCCTCGGGGACGTCGCCCGCCGCGGCGCGGTCGATGGCCTGCCGGGAGACCAGGTGCACCGGCGCGGCGTCGGCCGCCGACCCACCCCGCGCCGGCTCGATCCGCACCGGCCGGCCGAGCGCCGCGGCGACGGCGCCGGCGTCGGTCACCGGGTCGCCGGACGGCGCCACGGCCGCGAGCCCCGGCGCGTGCCTGCCGCGCACGACCTGGCCGCTCTCCGCGTCGACGACCGTCCAGGCGCGGTCGCCCTCGGGCCCCGTCGCGTGCAGGTGCACCCGCTCCCGCGCCGTGCCGCCGAGGGACTTGACGGGGTAGACCCAGATCCGCGCCACGCGCCCGGTCGTCGTCACGGCCCCGACCCTAGGCCGCCGGGTGCGACCGGCGCAGGCGGCGCAGTTGCGCGTCGAGGTAGGGCCGGGCCCGCCGCTGCCCGCCGGTGCGCACGATCGCCGCGGCCAGGTCGCCCAGGGCGCGTCCCAGCCGGTCGCCGTCGGCCGGCCACCCCCGGCGTCGGCACTCCTCGAGCCACTCCACCGGGCCGCGGTGCCCCCGCTCCCCGTTGCACCGGCCGCACGCCGCCACCTCGTTCTCCAGCCACGACGGCCCGCCCTTGACCCGGGGCACGACGTGCTCGGTCGTGGGGCGGACCAGCGGGGAGAAGGGGCGCCCGCACCACACGCAGGTCGGCCCGTCGCGGTCCAGGACCAGCTGGAGCCGGGCGGCGCGGTCGGGCTGGGCGGTCATCGGCACCATGGTCCCGCGGTCGACCGCCCCGCGCCGCCGCGGCAGCCGGGAACGACCGAGGGCCAGGTTCCCCGTCTCCGGGTTTCCCTGGCCCTCGTGCCGGTGGGCGATACTGGGTTCGAACCAGTGACCTCTTCGGTGTGAACGAAGCGCTCTACCACTGAGCCAATCGCCCGTTGCGCATCCGATTGTGCCAGACGCTCATCGCCAGAGCGGCACCCACCCCGGCACCCACTCCGGCACGCCCATCAGGTGCAGCCCGACGACGAGGATCCCGTACACGGAGGCCGCCGTGGCCAGCCCGATCAGCAGGCGCACCCACACCCGCTGGGCACCCACCCACGCGGTCCAGCGGGCGACGTGGCGCTTGGTGAAGGCGAGCAACCGCTCGGCCCAGGTGAACTCGGTGGCCAGGATGAAGAGACCGGCGATCACGGTGAGCCACCCCGGACCGGGCAGCGGGATGGTGATCAGGCCCAGCGCGACGACGAGGCCGCCGACGATGCCCACGCCCACCCGGTAGGAGTGGTCGATGCTGCGGCGCAGCGCCAGCCGCCGGCGCCAGCGGGCCTCGGCGACGCGCTCGCGCAGGCTGTGCACCTCGTCGGCGTCGAACCGGGCGCGCCGCTCCGCCGGGGTCTCCGGCCGGCGCCGTGGTCCCCCCACGGGTGCCGTCGTCGTCTCTCGCGCGCTCAGCTGGCCACCTGCCCGGTTGCGACTACCTCCGTCGGGGTCGACGGAGCCTGCCGACCGGGCTCGATGCTGATGCCGTACTCCGGGAAGCCGTCGAGACCGGTCCCCTCGGAGCCTACGTTCTCGACCTCCATCTGCGAACGCTCGACGTCGAACGTGCCCAGCGCCACGGGATCACCGGCGCCGAGCCCCCACAGCACGTAGGTCGAGGACGACGCGTCGTTGGGTGCCAGCCCGTCGGTGACCACCTGGACCGCGCCGTCCCGCGCCACGACCGTCGCCACCTGCCGCTCGTCGTCGGCGAGCGGCGCGATCGCGGCCCGTCCGGGACGCAGGAGCTCCGCCACCACCTGCTCCTGAGCGGCGACCGTGGCACGCAGGTCGTCGCGGGCGCGGTCGAGCGCGGCGACCCACACCCCCAGCCCCACGACGGAGGCGACCGCGGCCGCGACGAGCACCATCGGCAGCAGCCTCCGCCGCGCCGGGGGCGACGCCGGCTCCTCCCCGCGCGGGAGGAGGGGCGCCGGGGCTGCGGCCCCCCGGGGCGGCAGCTGCTCGGTCTCCTCGACCGCGGCGCGGAGCCGGTCGCGGAGCGCGGGCGAGGGCTCGGCGGCCGGCAGGTCGCGCGCCATGGCAGCCATGACCTCGGACGTCTCGGCCACGGTGCGGGCGCAGCGGTCGCAGCCGGGCAGGTGCCGGGCGAAGCGCGCGTCGTCCTCGGGCTCGAGGGCGTGCAGGGCCCAGCCGACCGCGAGCTCGTCGTAGGGGTGCTCGCCGCTCATCGCGCCGTCCCGTCCACCGGCGAGCCGCCCTCCGGCGCCCTGCCCCCGGGCGGGCCACCGAGCCCGCCGAGCTCCGACCTGAGCCGTCGCATGCCCGCCAGCATCCTCGTCTTCACCGTGCCGAGGGGCGTCCCCGTCAGCGTGGCCACCTCCCGCTGCGTGTAACCGCCGTAGTACGCCAAGGTGAGCGCCTCCCTCTGGGCGTCGGGCAGCTCACCGAGCGCGGAGCGCACCTGCTGGGAGACGACGCGCGACCAGGCGTCGTCCTCGACGTCGCGGGCGGCCACCGGCCCCTCGAGCACGGCCTGGTCCTCCGCCCGGTGCTGCCGCCGGCGCTGGGACTCCTCGCGGCGGACGGCGTCGACCGCCTTGTGGTGGACGACGGCCAGCAGCCAGGAGGAGAAGCTGCCCCGCGCGCGGTCGTAGGCGTCCGGGTCGCGCCAGACGCCGAGGAACACCTCCTGCAGGACGTCCTCGGCCAGGCCGTCGTCGGCGAGGATCCGCCGGGCCAGCGCGAACGCCGGCACGCGGAACCGCTGGTACAGCTCGTCGACCGCGTCGCGGTCCCCGGCGCGGATGCGCCGGAGGAGCTCGGCGTCGCCGACGCCGTCCTCCGGCCGGAGGACCGGTCGGCTCACGGCTCCCATGGTCACACGAGGCATTCGGAAGGACGCGCTCCCGAGGTTCAGAACCCCCTCCTGTGGCGCATGATGCTGGTGTGACTGGACGACACGAAGCACGTCACTTCTGCCAACCGCGGTCGTTGGAACTGTCATGACGAGCCGATGGACCCCGGGCCACATCTCCCCCATCACTCTTCAGCTGGTCGGCCCGCGGTCGTGGACCGAGGTCCCGGCCCTGCTGTGCTACGACCCGACCGACCCCTACGCCGTGCGCATCGCCTTCGGCGAGACCGACGAGAGCGAGGGCGAGGGCGGGGAGGGCATCGCCTGGCTGGTCAGCCGCGAGCTGCTCCAGGCCGGGCTCGAGCACCCGGCGGGCGACGGCGACGTCCGGGTCTGGCCGGCACGTGCGACGGCCGACCTGCTGTACCTGCACCTGCGCGCCCCGTCGGGCGAGGCGCTCTTCGAGCTGTCCCGCGCGACGGTCACCGCCTTCCTCCGGCACACCGAGGCGCTCGTCCCCTCCGGGTCGGAGGGGACGCTGCTGCAGCTCGACCAGGAGCTCGACGCCCTCCTGTCCAACGGCGGACCGGACTCGCCTGGGCGCTGACCTGCGGAAACGCTCCGGCGGCGCCCCCCGGGAGGGGGCGGGGGGACCCCCCCTGCACACCCCCTCAGGACGTCCGCTAGAGTTCTCCCCGTAACGCGGACGTGGCTCAGCTGGTAGAGCATCACCTTGCCAAGGTGAGGGTCGCGGGTTCGAATCCCGTCGTCCGCTCGGAACCTCGGGCACCGGTCGAGAGACTGGTGCCCGCGTGCGGTGGAGTGGCCGAGAGGCGAGGCAACGGCCTGCAAAGCCGTCTACACGGGTTCAAATCCCGTCTCCACCTCGTCGCTTCCTCGCGGGGCACGAGCGCGGAGGAGGGAACCGGTCGGCTGACCGGATCGGGCGATTGGCGCAGTGGTAGCGCGCTTCCTTGACACGGAAGAGGTCACTGGTTCGAACCCAGTATCGCCCACCACACGAACCCCAGGACGCCGGCTGGCGCCTGGGGTTCCGTCGTTCCCGGGTGGCGCCCGGTCGTGCAGCACCGCCGTCACCGGTCACCTCGACGACGGCCCACGTCGCCTGCCGCGCCACCGCTCCCCCGCGCCGACGCCGCGTCAGCCACGGGCCGGCTCGACGAGCTCCACCCAGAGCCGGTCGACCTGCTCGGCCAGCTGCTCGAGCGTTCCGCTGTTGTCCAGGACGACGTCCGCGACCGCCCGACGCTGCTCGTCGGTGGCCTGGGCGGCGATCCGGGCACGGGCGTCGGCCTCGGTGAGCCCCCGCGCGACCAGCCGGGCTACGCGCGTCTCCCGCTCCGCCTCCACGACGACGACGAGGTCGTAGCTCCCCGCCTGCCCGGTCTCCACGAGCAGCGGGACGTCGTTGACGAGCACGGCGTCGTCCGGGGCCGCGGCGACGAGCTCGGCCGAGCGCTGCCGCACCAGCGGGTGGACCAGCGCGTCGAGCCGACGCCGCGCACCGTCGTCGGAGAAGACGACCGCGGCGAGAGCGGCGCGGTCCAGGGAACCGTCGGCGGACCGCACCCCCTCGCCGAACTCCTCGACGACGGCGGCGAGCCCCGGGGTGCCGGGCGCGAGCACCTCACGGGCGATCCGGTCGGCGTCCACGAGCACCGCTCCGCGTTCCACCAGCAAGCCGGACACGGTGCTCTTGCCCGAGCCGATCCCGCCGGTCAGTCCGATCCTCAGCACGCACGGACAGTAGCGACCGACCGGCTGGAGATCACGGAGAGGTAACACGCGGCCGACACGCAGGGGTCGTTCCCTCCAGTCACACACGCACCACCGTTAACGTCTGACCCGGCGATCTTCCCCGCCCAGAGAGGCAGACCGAGACATGTCCCGTTCCACGCCCGCCGCGTCCCCGTCGTCCCGCGCCGCCGGCCGGCACCGGCTCGGCTCCGCCTCGGGCGTGCGCTGCGCCGACATCCCGGCCGTCCGCGAGCGCATGGCTCTCCAGCGCCCGGCCGTCGCCCACCGCAGCTCGCTGCTGCGCTGGATGTTCTCGACGCCGACCACCGGCCGGCACACCTGGAGTTTCCTCGCGGGCTCCGGTGGCCGCCCGCGCACGGCGTTCGCCATCATCCTGAGCCTCTGAGCCCTCGCCCGGGAAGGGCGAGGACGACCAGGCCGCCGGGCTCTCCCGCGCCGCCCTGCGCTCCGTACGGACCCAGCGCGCGGTGCCGGTCCCGGCACGCACGAAGGCCCGTGGACGCCGTCCACGGGCCTTCGTCGTACCCGGCGGGTCAGGTCGACCCGTGGGACGGACGGAGGCCCAGGACCGGTGATCGGTCCTGGGCCTCCGACGTGCGGTGCTGCGCGGGTCAGACCCTCAGGTCACTCGCCGCCGGCCAGCTTGGCGCGGAGCGCGGCGAGCGCCTCGTCGCTGGCGAGCGTGCCACCCGTGCTCGGGGCGTCCGGCGTCGCCTCGGCGCTGGAGTAGCTGCCGCCGGCCGCCGCCTCGGCGTCGGCCTCCTTGGCCGCCGCGATCTGCTTGCGGTGCGCCTCGTAACGCGCCTGGGCCTCGGCGTACTGCCGCTCCCACGTCTCGCGGGCCTCGTCGTAGCCCTCGAGCCACTCGCCGGTCTCGGCGTCGAAGCCCTCGGGGTAGATGTAGTTGCCCTGCTCGTCGTAGGACGCGGCCATGCCGTAGGCGGCCGGGTCGAAGGTCTCCTCGTCGCCGACGACACCCTCGTTGGCCTGCTTGAGCGACAGCGAGATCCGGCGGCGGTCCAGGTCGATGTCGATGACCTTGACCAGGATCTCGTCGCCGACCTGCACGACCTGCTCCGGGATCTCCACGTGACGCTCGGCCAGCTCGGAGATGTGCACCAGACCCTCGATGCCCTCGTCGACGCGCACGAACGCACCGAAGGGGACCAGCTTGGTGACCTTGCCCGGCACGACCTGACCGATCTGGTGCGTGCGGGCGAACTGGCGCCACGGGTCCTCCTGCGTCGCCTTCAGCGACAGGGAGACCCGCTCGCGGTCCAGGTCGACGTCGAGGACCTCGACGGTGACCTCCTGGCCCACCTCGACGACCTCGGACGGGTGGTCGATGTGCTTCCAGGACAGCTCGGAGACGTGCACCAGGCCGTCGACGCCGCCCAGGTCCACGAACGCACCGAAGTTGACGATCGAGGAGACGACGCCGCTGCGGACCTGGCCCTTGGCGAGCTTGTTGAGGAACTCGCTGCGGACCTCGGACTGGGTCTGCTCCAGCCACTGCCGGCGGGAGAGCACGACGTTGTTGCGGTTCTTGTCGAGCTCGATGATCTTCGCCTCGAGCTCGCGGCCGACGTAGGGCTGCAGGTCGCGGACGCGGCGCATCTCGACCAGCGACGCCGGGAGGAACCCGCGGAGGCCGATGTCGAGGATGAGGCCGCCCTTGACGACCTCGATGACGGTGCCGGTGACGACCTCGTCGGCTTCCTTCTTGGCCTCGATCGTGCCCCAGGCGCGCTCGTACTGCGCACGCTTCTTGGAGAGGATCAGCCGCCCTTCCTTGTCCTCCTTCTGGAGGACGAGGGCTTCCACCTCGTCGCCGACGCTGACGACCTCGTTGGGGTCGACGTCGTGCTTGATGGACAGCTCGCGCGAGGGGATGACGCCCTCGGTCTTGTAGCCGATGTCCAGCAGCACCTCGTCCCGGTCCACCTTGACGATGACGCCCTCGACGATGTCGCCATCGTTGAAGTACTTGATCGTCTGGTCGATCGCCGCGAGGAAGTCCTCGGCGGTGCCGATGTCGTTGATGGCGACCTGGGGGGTGCTGGAAGGACGGACCTGAGTGGAGGTCATGTGGTTGGTTGCTCCGGACGGTTTATGCGTAGGGACAGGACGACCCGCGACCGTCGGGTCGCGGGGAGGAACAGCGGGGAGAACCGGCGCGGGCATTCCCGGTGGGGAAGGTCACGACAGACCTCTGGCGCCCCTCCATCGTACGGACGCCCGGACCGTCCGGTCCACCTGGGTGCGGCCGCTCGTCCCCGGCCGGCGGCGTGTCACGATCGGCGTGTCATGAGCATCCCGCCTCCCGACCCCGACCTGCCCCTCGGCAGCGACGGCTACCCCGCTCCGGCCGGGGTGGCCCGGCGCGCCGCCGGCACCGAGGAGTCGGCGCGGGCGAACCGCCGCTGGTGGGACGCCGCAGCCCCGGCCTACCTGGCCGAGCACGGCGCGGACCTCGGGGACGTCGACTTCCTGTGGTGCCCGGAGGGCCTCCGGGAGGCCGACGCGCACCTGCTCGGCGAGGTCGCCGGCCGGCGGGTGCTGGAGATCGGCTGCGGCTCGGCGCCCTGCGCGCGCTGGCTGCGGCGGGCCGGGGCCGAGGTCGTGGCCATGGACCTCTCCGGCGGGATGCTCGCCCGGGCCGCCGAGCTCAACCGCACCACCGGGATCGCCGTACCGCTGCTCCAGGCCGACGCCGGGGCGCTCCCGCTGGCCGACGCCTCCGTCGACGCCGTCTGCTCGGCGTTCGGCGGGCTGCCCTTCGTCGCCGACGTGGCCACGGCGCTGCGGGAGGTGGCGCGGGTGCTGCGTCCCGGCGGCCGGTTCGCGGCCTCGGTCAACCACCCGATGCGCTGGCCGTTCCCCGACTCCCCCGACCCGGCGGACCTGCGGATCACCTCCTCCTACTTCGACCGCACGCCGTACGTGGAGACCGACGACGCCGGGCGCGCCGTCTACGTCGAGCACCACCGCACGGTCGGCGACTGGGTGCGGGCCGTGGTCGGTGCCGGGCTGGTGCTCGAGGACCTGGTCGAGCCGGAGTGGACCCCCGGGCGCACGGAGAACTGGGGGCAGTGGTCACCCGAACGCGGCGCCCTGGTCCCCGGCACGCTGGTCCTGGTCGCCACCAGACCCTGAAGCTCAGGTCGAGGTCGACCCTCCGGCGACGGGCCGGGACCCGTGCCGCACCCACAGCTCGTGGGCGGCGGCGGAGACCGCCGCGGCGAGCGGGACGAACAGCAGCGCCCCCGGGATGCCCCACAGCACGCCGCCCACGGTGACCGCGACCAGCACCGTCGCGGCGTTCAGCGGTAGCCGGTTGCGCATGACGTACGGCTCGACGAACGAGTTGCCGAGCTGCTGCACGACCACCACCAGGCCGAGCACGAGGGCGGCCGTGACGAGCCCGTCGGAGGCGTAGGCGACCACGACGGCGACGAGCCCGGCGACGAAGGCGCCGATCGTGGGGATGTAGGACGCCAGGAACTGCAGGACCGCGAGCGTCAGCGCCAGCGGGATCCCGAGCAGCAGCAGGCCCACCCCGATGCCCACGGCGTCGAAGACGGCCACGATGGTCAGCCCGCGGACGTAGCCACCGACGGTCGTCCAGGCCGCCCGGCCCGCGGCGTCGACGTCCTCGCGCACCCGGCCGCCGAACTTCCCGAGCAGCCAGCGCCAGATCCCCGGCCCCCCGTGCAGGAAGAGGTAGGTCAGCGCCACGACGAGGAAGGCGGCGACCACCACCTCGGCCAGCGCCTGCGCCGGTCCCAGCAGGTCCCCGGCGCTGGTCCCGCCACCGGAGCCGCCCCCGTCACCCCCGACCGACCCGAAGCCCGGCAACTCGACGCCGAAACGCTGGGACAGGTCGGTGGACACCTGCTGGAACTGGTCGCGGAGGCGGGGCAGCTGGCCGGCGATGCGCGTGCCGAGCGCCAGCAGGGTGCCACCCAGGACGGCGACCAGCAGCAGCACCGCGGCGCCGGCGGCCAGCCCGCGCGGCGCCCCGCGGCCGTGCGCCCACTCCACCAGCGGCGCCAGGATGCCGGCGACGAGCAGCGCGATCAGCACGGCCACCAGCGGCAGCGTCACCTTGACCGCGAAGCCGGCGAGCAGCCAGAGCAGCACCGCGAGGACGAGCAGCCGGCCGCCCACGGCGGACGACCGGGCCAGCCAGGCGGGCACCGCGGGCGGGGTCGGAGCGGACGGGGGTGGAGAGCCCATGCTCCGGGTGTGGACCGGGAGGCCGCTCCCGACACATCGGGCGCCTCCGCCACCGGGGATCGACAAGAGCCCGTAACGCGGGCGCCCGCCGTCAGTGCGCCGCGGCGTCCCAGCTCGAGCCGACGCCGACGGAGACCTCCAGCGGCACCGAGAGCTGCGCGGCGCCGGCCATCTCCCGGCGGACCAGGGCCTCCAGGGCCTCCTTCTCCCCCGGCGCCACCTCGAGCACGAGCTCGTCGTGGACCTGCAGGAGCATCCGGGACGACAGCCCCTCGGCCGCGATCGCCTTCTCGACGTTGAGCATCGCCACCTTGATGACGTCGGCGGCGGAGCCCTGGATCGGGGCGTTGAGCGCCATGCGCTCGGCCATCTGCCGCCGCTGCCCGTTGTCGCTGGTCAGGTCGGGCAGGTAGCGGCGGCGGCCCAGGGTGGTCTCGGTGAAACCGGTCTGCCGCGCCTCGTCGACGACCCCGTCGAGGTAGTCGCGGATCCCGCCGAAGCGCTCGAAGTAGGCGTGCATCTGCGCCCGCGCCTCCTCGGTGGAGATGCGCAGCTGCTGGGACAACCCGTAGGCGGAGAGCCCGTAGGCCAGCCCGTAGCTCATCGCCTTGATCCGGCGGCGCATCTCCGGGTCGACCTCCTCGATCGGGATGTCGAAGGCCCGGGACGCGACGAAGGAGTGCAGGTCCTCCCCCGACGTGAACGCCTCGATGAGGCCCGCGTCGCCGGACAGGTGCGCCATGATCCGCATCTCGATCTGGCTGTAGTCGGCCGTCATCAACGACTCGTAGCCCTGGCCGACGACGAACGCCTGGCGGATCCGCCGCCCCTCGGCGGTGCGGATCGGGATGTTCTGCAGGTTCGGGTCGGTCGAGGAGAGCCGGCCGGTCGCCGCGATCGTCTGCTGGAAGGTGGTGTGGATGCGGCCGGCGTCGTCGACCATGGGGATCAGCCCGTCGATGACCGTGCGCAGCCGGGTGACGTCGCGGTGGCGCATCAGGTGCTCGAGGAACGGGTGGCCGGTCTGCGCGAGCAGGTTGGTCAGCGCCTCGGCGTCGGTGGTGTAGCCGGTCTTGTTCTTCTTGGTCTTCGGCAGCCCGAGTTCGTCGAACAGCACGATCTGCAGCTGCTTGGGCGAGCCCAGGTTCACCTCGCGGCCGATGACGGCGTAGCACTCGGCCGCCGCCGCGGCGACGCCCTCGGCGAACTCGCGCTGCAGCTCGTGCAGGAACTCGAGGTCGGCGGCGATGCCCCGGTGCTCCATCCGGCCGAGCACGAAGGTCAGCGGCAGCTCGATCTCGCCGAGCAGGTGCCCGCCACCGCGCTGCCCGAGCACCTGCTCGAGGGCGTCGGACAGGTCGTTGACCGCCACCGCCTTGAGCACGTCGGCCTTGGCCGCCTCGGCGGCGACGTCGGCCTCCGACGGGCCGAGGCCGTCCAGGGTGAGCTGGGCCTCCTCCTCGGCGGCGTCCTTCAGCTCGCGGCGCAGGTAGCGGACCGCCAGGTCGCCGAGGTCGAAGGAGCGCTGACCCGGCAGGGCGAGGTAGGCGGCCAGCGCGGTGTCGCTGACGACCCCGGCGAGCTCCCAGCCGCGCGCCCAGATGGCCAGCAGCGGGCCCTTGACCTCGTGCACCACCTTCGGGCGGTCGGCGTCGGCCAGCCAGGCGGCCAGCGCCTGCTCGTCCGCGACGTCGAGCGCCGGGCCGAGGTCGACGAAGGTGGTGTGGTCGTCGGCCGCGGCGAGCGCCAGGCCGGTGAGCTCGCCGGTGCCGCGGCCCCAGCTCCCGCGGAAGATCACGCCGGTGCGGCCGGTGCGGGCGTGCGCGTCCAGCCAGGCTCCCAGCCCGCCGGCGGCCACCTCGTCGACGGTGACCTCGAAGCCGCCGTCCACCTCCGGCTCCGCGCTGGACAACGTCGCGAACAGCCGGTCGCGCAGGACGCGGAACTGCAGGTTGTCGAAGAGGGTGTGCACCTCGTTGCGGTCCCACGGCTGGACCGCGAGGTCCACCGGCGCCACCTCCAGCGGCACCTGCCGGTCGAGCTCGGTGAGCCGCCGGTTCTGCAGCACCGAGGAGAGGTGCTCGCGCAGCTTCTCCCCGACCTTGCCCTTCACCGTGTCGACCTGGTCGACCAGCGCGTCCAGCGAGCCGTACTCGCGCACCCACTTCGCGGCGGTCTTCTCCCCCACGCTGGGGATGCTGGGCAGGTTGTCGCTCGGGTCCCCCCGGAGCGCAGCGAAATCGGGGTACTGCGCCGGGGACAGGCCGTACTTGGCCTCGACCTCCTCCGGCGTGAAGCGCGTCATGTCCGAGACGCCCTTGCGCGGGTAGAGGACGGTGACGTGCTCGTTGACCAGCTGCAGGGCGTCGCGGTCGCCGGTGGCGATCAGCACGTCCATGCCCTGCTCGACGGCCTGCACGGTGAGCGTGGCGATCACGTCGTCGGCCTCGTAGCCCTCGGCGGTGATCACCGGGACGCGCAGCGCGCCGAGGACCTCCTGGACCAGGCTCACCTGCCCGCGGAAGTCCGTCGGGCTCTCGGCGCGGTTGGCCTTGTACTCCGCGTAGATCTCGCTGCGGAAGGTCTTGCGGCCGACGTCGAAGGCGACGGCGAGGTGGGTGGGCTGCTCGTCCCGCAGGATGTTGATCAGCATCGACGTGAAGCCGTAGACGGCGTTCGTCGGCTGGCCCGTCGTGGTCGAGAAGTTCTCCACCGGCAGCGCGAAGAACGCGCGGTAGGCCAGCGAGTGCCCGTCCAGGAGCAGCAGCCTCGGGCGCTGGGCGGGCGGGTGAGCCGTCGTCGTGGGGACGGCGGGCGCGGGGGTGGAGACCGGAGCGGACATCGCCGCCGATCGTAGGGGCACCCACCGACACCCGGGCCGCCCCCGGGACGCCGCTACGGTGCCCCGGTGAGCACCCCTCCCCCGGCCTGGCTGCCCGAGGGCATGAGCAGCCCCCTCGACGACAAGCTCGGCGTCCGGATCACCGACTACGACCCCGACCGGCTCGTCGCCACGATGCCGGTCGCCGGCAACGAGCAGCCCTTCGGCCTGCTGCACGGCGGCGCGACCTGCACGCTCGTGGAGACCATCGGCTCGGTCGCCGCGGCGCTCGGCGCGGGGCCCGACAACCAGGTGGTCGGCGTCGAGCTCAACGTGAGCTACCTGCGCGCCGCGACCGCCGGCACGGTCACCGCCGTCTGCACGCCGGTCCGCCGGGGCCGCTCGCTGTCCACCTTCCTCATCGACGTCAGCGACGCCGAGGGGCGGCGGACCGCCACCGCGCGGCTGACCTGCATGACCCTGGCCGCGCGGAACCGCAGCGGCCGCGACGGGGGCTGACCCGGCGGACGGCGCCTCGACCGGTGCTGCGCCACTGGCCGTGACGCGGGCGGCACGGCGTGTCGCGGAAAGGTCACAGCTCGGCTCACTCTGGCGGCAGGACCCCGGAACTACGTTAGGTTCCGACCTCAACGAATCCGCCGAGGAGGTCGAGTGACGCACCCGACGGACCGTGTCCGCCGGCACGGTCGACGAAGCAGGCCCGTTCGACGAGGGTCTCCGACGCCGGCCGGTGCAGCCCGCCGCAGAGGCGTCACCGTCCTGCGCCTGCTGCTGGTCGCGCTGTTCACCGCCGGCCTGGCCACCCTGACCCCGGGCTTGGCCCAGGCCGAGCAGGCGGCGTCCGAGCAGGTCACCGGCACCCTCCGGACGAGCCTGAGCGGCCCCCTCGAGGACGTCGAGGTCGTCGTCACCGACGCCGGCGGCGACGAGGTGGGCACCGACGAGACCGACGAGAACGGCCGCTTCGCCGTCGACCTCCCGGGGCCGGGCGAGTACACGGTGACCGTCCCCGAGGACGCGCTCCCCGAGGGAGTGGAGTTCAACGCCGGCAACAGCCGCACGGTCACCGTCGACGCCGGCCGCACCCAGGGCGTCATCATCGGCCTCGACGACGGCACCCGGGGCGCCGGTGGCGGCACGATCCGCTGGGTCGAGCTCCTGGTGTCGGGCCTCCGGTTCGGCCTCCTCATCGCCATGGCGGCCATCGGGCTCTCGCTGATCTTCGGCACCACC
The DNA here is from genome assembly GCF_021698995.1 of Blastococcus sp. KM273129. Lineage (NCBI taxonomy): Bacteria > Bacillati > Actinomycetota > Actinomycetes > Geodermatophilales > Geodermatophilaceae > Blastococcus > Blastococcus sp. KM273129. The sequence goes on from NZ_SSXB01000018.1 coordinate 38,856, forward strand.
GGCCTGGTCAACTTCGCGCACGGCGAGCTGGTGACCATCGGCGCCGTCGTCGCCTGGTTCATCAACGTGGGTGCGGGCGTGCCCCTGATCGTCTCCGCGCTGCTGGCGATGCTCGTGGGTGCCGGCATCGGCGCCCTCAACGAACTGGGTCTGTGGCGGCCGCTGCGCCGCCGCGGCACCGGGCTGGTGGCGGCGCTCGTCATCTCCATCGGGCTGTCGCTGCTGCTGCGCTACCTGTACCAGATCGTGTACGGCGGGCGCTCGAACGCCTACGCCGACTACCGCGGACAGCGCACGGTCGACTACGGCCCCTTCTCGATGACGAACAAGGACCTCACGTCCATGATCATCGCGCTGGTCGTGCTCGTGCTCGTGGCCGTGATGCTGCAGCGGACCACGATCGGCAAGGCCATGCGGGCCGTCTCCGACAACCGCGACCTCGCCGCCTCCTCCGGCATCAACGTGAACCGCGTCATCCTGGTGGTCTGGATGGTCGGCGGCGCCCTCGCCGCGCTCGGTGGCGTGCTCCTCGGGCTCTCCGACGAGGTCCAGTGGGACATGGGCTTCCGGCTGCTCCTGCTGATGTTCGCCGGCGTGACCCTCGGCGGCCTGGGGACCGCGTACGGCGCCCTCATCGGCAGCATCGTGGTCGGCGTCTTCGTGCAGATGTCCACGCTGGTCATCCCCAACGACATGAAGTACGTCGGGGGTCTGCTCCTCCTCATCGTCATCCTCATCGTGCGGCCGCAGGGCATCCTCGGCAGCCGGGCCCGGATTGGTTGAGCCATGGCTGAACTCCTCGACGCACTCGCCGTCGCACTCAAGGCGGGGATCGGCTTCCAGGCCGTCTTCTTCGCGCTGCTCGCCATCGGGCTGAACATCCAGTTCGGCTACACGGGGCTGCTGAACTTCGGGCAGATCGCGTTCGCCCTGCTCGGCGGCTACGGGATCGCGATCTCGGTGTCCCAGTGGGGCCTCCCGTTCTGGGTGGGCGTGCTCATCGGTCTCGCCGCCGCCGTGGTGCTCGCCCTGCTGCTGGGCATCCCGACGCTGCGCCTGCGCGCCGACTACCTCGCCATCGCCACCATCGCCGCCGCGGAAGGGCTCCGGCTCACCTTCCGGTCGGTCTCCGCCACGCCCGTCACCGCGGGCACCCGGGGGCTCTCCGGGTTCAGCGACCCGTTCGTGTCGCTCGCGCCGTGGGACCCGGCCGCGCGGTTCAGGATCCTCGGCACCACCTGGAGCGGCGCGGACCTGTGGGTCACCCTCGTCGGGTGGGTGCTCGTGGCCCTCGCCTGCCTGCTCGTCTGGCTGCTCGTCCGCAGCCCGTGGGGCCGGGTGGTGAAGTCGATCCGCGAGGACGAGGACGCCGTGCGCGCCCTCGGCAAGAACGTCTACGTCTACAAGATGCAGGCCCTGGTGCTCGGCGGTGTCCTGGGCGCCCTGGGTGGCATGGTCTACGCGGTCGGCACCGCGTCGGCGACGCCGGACCAGTACCAGAACGCCAACACGTTCCTGGCCTACGCGGCGCTGATCCTCGGCGGCGCCGCACGGGTGCTCGGGCCGGTCATCGGCGCGATGCTGCTGTACTTCATCATCCAGTTCGCGGACACCGGTCTGCGTACCCTGATCGGCAACGGGGTCATCCCGGAGGACCTGCTGTCCGCGACCGACGTCGCGCAGATCCGGTTCGTGCTCATCGGGCTCGGGCTCATCCTGCTGCTGATCTTCCGCCCGCAGGGCATCTTCGGTGACCGACGAGAGGTGATGCTCGATGCCCGCTGAGCCGACGCCCACCGGGGCGCACGCCGCGTCGACGGCGACGGGTGCGGGGGCCCCGCCGCAGCGGCTGGCCCAGGCCGCCCTCCGGGGCGTGCCCTGGGAGGTCGGGGTCGCCAAGCCCGACCCCGCCATCGTGGTCGACGGCGTGGTCCGGACCTTCGGCGGCCTGACGGCCGTCTCGGTCGACCACCTGGAGATCCAGCGTGGCGGCATCACCGGCCTGATCGGCCCGAACGGGGCCGGGAAGACGACGCTGTTCAACCTGCTCACCGGGTTCGACCAGCCCGACGGCGGCACCTGGTCGTTCGACGGCCGGCCGCTCGGGAAGCTCTCCCCGCACCAGGTCGCCCGGCTCGGTGTGGTCCGCACCTTCCAGCTGACGAAGGCGCTGTCCCGGCTCACGGTGCTGCAGAACATGCTGCTCGGCGCCCAGGGGCAGAAGGGCGAGAGCTTCTTCCGCGCCCTCGTGCCGGGGATCTGGCGGTCGCAGGAGAAGGCCAACACCGACAAGGCCATGGAGCTGCTGCGCCGGTTCAAGCTCGACGCCAAGAAGGACGACTTCGCGGGCACGCTGTCCGGCGGCCAGCGCAAGCTGCTCGAGATGGCACGGGCACTCATGAGCGACCCGAAGGTCGTCATGCTCGACGAGCCGATGGCCGGCGTGAACCCGGCGCTGACCCAGAGCCTGCTCGGGCACGTGAAGGACCTGCGGGAGCAGGGGATGACGGTGGTCTTCGTCGAGCACGACATGGACGTCGTCAGGGACATCAGCGACTGGGTGGTCGTCATGGCGGCGGGCAAGGTGATCGCCGAGGGCCCGCCCGAGTCGATCAGCCAGAACCGTGCCGTGGTGGACGCCTACCTCGGCGCGCACCACGACGCGCCGCTGACCGTGGAGGAAGAGGACCGCGTCCTCGCCGAGGCCGAGGCCAGCATCGCCGACGACGAGCGCACCGATGACGTCGGGCGGCCCGGTCGCGGGGAGAAGAAGAGGACGGACCGATGACCATCGACCCGAGCCAGGGCAGGGATCCGCGCGAGAGCACCGACCCCGAGTACGAGTTCGACCGCCCGGTCGGTGACGGAGACGACCCGGCGACCACCGGACGCGGCCCCACCCGGGCCGAGGCGGCCGGCGACCTCTCGCCCGCCGAGCGGGCGGCGACCCGGGAGGAGCACGTCGGGCTGGCCGGAGACGCGCTGATCCGCGCGGACCAGCTGGTCGCCGGCTACCTCCCGGGCGTCAACATCCTCAACGAGTGCGACTTCTACCTGAACGACGGCGAGCTGGTGGGGATCATCGGCCCCAACGGCGCCGGCAAGTCCACCCTGCTCAAGGCACTCTTCGGCCTCATCCCGGTCCGGTCCGGCTCGGTGACGCTGCGCGGCGAGGACATCACCTCCGCGCCCGCGCACCGGCTGGTGTCCCTGGGCGTGGGCTACGTGCCGCAGAACAACAACGTGTTCCCCTCCCTCACCATCGAGGAGAACATGGAGATGGGCGCCTACCTCCGCCCCAAGGTGATCAAGGAGCGGTTCGACTACGTCGCGGAGCTGTTCCCCATGCTCGGGGAGCGCCGCAGGATCAAGGCGGGCTCGCTGTCCGGCGGTGAGCGCCAGATGGTCGCGATGGGGCGCGCGCTGATGATGGAGCCGTCGGTGCTGCTCCTCGACGAGCCCTCGGCCGGTCTCTCCCCCGCCTACCAGGACGAGGTGTTCATCCGCTGCCGGCGGATCAACGCGACCGGCGTCTCGATCATCATGGTCGAGCAGAACGCCCGGCGGTGCCTGCAGATCTGCGACCGCGGCTACGTCCTCGACCAGGGCCGGAACGCCTACACGGCCAGCGGCGAGTCGCTGATGCACGACCCCAAGGTCATCGAGCTCTACCTCGGGACCCTCGCCAAGGCGCACTGAGCCGCGACGGCACGACGACGGCGCCGGCCCCCTGTCGGGGGGTCGGCGCCGTCGTCGTGCTGCGGCGTCCCGCGGCCGCGCCCGGCCCGGCCCCCCGTGGCGGTGCGCCGTCCGCGCGGGCCCGGTGCGGACGCACAGGGGCCCGGCACCGTGCGGTGCCGGGCCCCTGGTGGCCTCGGCGGATCAGCGATCCGCCGGCCGGGTCAGTCGCGCGCCGGGCCGATGCCCTCGGCGTTCAGACCCTCGATGATGCGGGCCGACTCCTCGAAGCCGATGACCACGATGGCGTCCGGGTTGAACTCCACCATCTGCTGGATCTCGGAGTCGAAGTTCGCCGCCTGCGGGTCGTAGGTCAGCGTCTCGATGCTGTCCTCCGACAGGCCCGCAGCGACCAGGTTCTCCACGGTGTTCTCCATGAGACCGGTGCCGTACGGGTCGTTCAGGGCCATGATCCCGACGGTGTTGTTGCCGTCGTTGATGATCAGGTCCGAGAGCGCCCGAGCCTGCAGCGTGTCCGGCGGAGCCGTCCGGAAGTAGAGCCCGTTGTCGTTGTAGGTGGTGAACTGGTCGGACGTGTTCGCCGGCGAGATCTGCACGACGCCGGCGCGGGTGATCGCGTCGATGACGGTCAGGCTCACGCCGGAGGAGGCGGCACCGACGATGACGTCCACGTTCTCGTTCAGCAGCCGGTTGACCGTCTGCGAGGCCGTGTCGGTGGAGGCATCGCCCGAGTCACCCTCGACCAGCTGGACCGGCTGACCGAGCACGCCGCCGGTCTCGTTGATCTCCTGGACGGCCAGCCGGGCGCCGGCGACCTCCGGGGGGCCGAGGAAGGCGAGGTTACCGGTGAGCGGCAGCAGCGTGCCGATCACCAGCGGGTCGTCGGACGTGGCACCCGGGGCAGCCGGGGCGGGCCCCTCGTCGGTGGCCGCGTTGGCCTCGTCGCCGGCGAGCACGAACTCGGTGGCCTCGGAGTCGATGGCGTTGTCCTCGCCGAACTCCAGGATGCCGAAGCTCGCCACCGCCGGCTCACCCGGCTCGGTGAAGGCCAGCGGCCCCGAGATGCCGTCGTAGTCGGGGTTGCCGCCCCCGTCGACGATCTCCTTGCACTCGGCGAAGGTGGTGCAGGTGTCGCCGCCGAAGGTGACGCCGTTGATGTAGGGCGCGAAGACGGCCGGGTCGGTGCTGCCGGCCAGCTGCGCGGCGATCGCGGAGATCATGATCGCGTCGTAGGTCTCGCCGGCGTAGTTGAAGTCCTGCAGGTTCGGGTCGACCTCGAGCAGCCGGTTGGTGAAGTCGTCGCCGAGGTCGGTGAGCGGCGTGGTGCCCCGCATCCCGGCGAGGGCGCCCTCGGTGGTGAACGACTCCCCCAGGGCGTTCCCCATGTTGCCGTCGGTGCCGTAGACGTTGACCTGCCGTTCGCCGCCGCCGCCGCTGTCGCCACCACCTTCGGCCGACGTGCCACCCTCGTCGCCGCCACCGCAGGCGGTCAGCGCCAGCAGGGCAGCACCGGTGACGGCGATGCTGCGGGCAGTAGTGCGAGTGCGCATCAAGCAACTCCCAGTGTCATCAGTGCGCCCGGGCGCCGGCGCGTACGCGACGACCACCGACCGGGCGCCGATCGGTGCGCAGAACCTAGCTGCCGACCAGGGCGTTGCACCCCGCTGCGGAGGGACCGTGATGAGGTCGTGACCTCGACGTTCACACCGGGGACGAAGGACGACGGTGGGTGACCGTCCTGTGACGGAGCAGCGCGGCAGGCGCGGCCCGGCGCGCTGAGCGGGGTCAGGCCGTGCCGTCGCCGGCCGTCGTCGCCGCCAGGATCGACTCCGCCAGCGCCTTCATGCTCGTCCGCTGGTTCATGGCCGTCCGCTGGATCCACCGGAAGGCCTCGGCCTCGGTCATGCCCTGGTCGGCCATCAGCCGGCCCTTCGCCCGCTCGACGACCTTGCGGGTCTCCAGCCGCTCCTGGAGGTCCTTGACCTCCCCGTCCAGCGCCGTCATCTCGGCGAACCGGCCCCGCGCGACCTCGATGGCCGGGACGAGGTCGTTCTTGGAGAACGGCTTGACCAGGTAGGCCATCGCGCCGGCGTCGCGGGCGCGCTCGACCAGCTCCCGCTGGCTGAAGGCGGTGAGCACGATGACCGGCGCGATCCGCGCCGACGCGATCCGCTCGGCGGCGGAGAGGCCGTCCAGCACCGGCATCTGGATGTCGAGGATGACCAGGTCGGGGCGGAGCTCCTCGGCGCGCTCCACCGCCTGCTGGCCGTCGCCGACCTCGGCGACGACGTGGTACCCCTCCTCCTCGAGCATCTCCTTGAGGTCGAGGCGGATCAGTGCCTCGTCCTCGGCGATCAGAACCCGGATCGGCTCGCTGCTCACAGGACGGCAGCCTATCGACGTCGGCCGCCGGGCACCGCCCCGCTACTCTTCTCGGGCGCCGGTCCCACCCGGCACGCCCCCGTACCCCAATCGGCAGAGGGAGCGGATTCAAAACCCGCGCAGTGTGCGTTCGAGTCGCACCGGGGGCACCCGCCGTTGCCGCTGCTCCTCGAGGACCCCTCCGGGGCCCGCCCGTCGCGGGCAATACCCTCGGCTGGTGACCGAGCCCGCGCCGCACATGACGCCCGAGCAGTTCCGGCAGCACGGCCACGAGGTGGTCGACTGGATCGCCGACTACTGGACGCGCATCGGCACGTTCCCGGTGCGCTCGCAGGTCTCCCCCGGTGACGTCCGGGCGGCGCTTCCGGAGCAGGCACCCGAGCAGGGCGAGCCCTTCGCCGCGGTGCTGGCCGACCTCGACCGGGTCGTCCTGCCCGGCATCACCCACTGGCAGCACCCCGGCTTCTTCGGCTACTTCCCCGCCAACACCTCCGGCCCCTCGGTCCTGGGCGACCTCGTCTCCGCGGGCCTCGGCGTGCAGGGCATGTCCTGGGTGACCAGCCCCGCCGCCACCGAGCTCGAGCAGCACCTCATGGACTGGTTCGCCGGGCTCCTCGGGCTCCCCGCGTCGTTCCGCTCGACCGGCACCGGCGGTGGCGTCGTCCAGGACTCCAGCTCCGGGGCCAACCTGGTCGCGCTGCTCGCCGCGCTGCACCGGGCCGGCGGCGGCGCCACCGTGCGCCAGGGCGTGCAGCCCGAGCGCGCCACCGTGTACGTCTCCAGCGAGACGCACTCGTCCATGGAGAAGGCCGTCCGCATCGCCGGGCTGGGTACCGACGCCGTCCGCATCGTCGAGGTCGACGGCGACCTCGCCATGAACCCCGGCGCGCTCGCCGCCCGGCTGGAGCGGGACGTCGCGCGCGGCTACCGGCCGGTGCTGGTCTGCGCCACGGTCGGCACCACCTCGACCACGGCGGTGGACCCGCTCGCCGCCATCGGCCCGATCTGCCGGGACCACGGCGTCTGGCTGCACGTCGACGCCGCCTACGCCGGGGTGAGCGCGGTCGCCCCGGAGCTGCGCACGCTGCAGGACGGCGTCGAGTGGGCCGACAGCTACACCACCGACGCGCACAAGTGGCTGCTCACCGGCTTCGACGCCACGCTCTTCTGGGTCGGCGACCGCGCGGCGCTCACCGGTGCGCTGGCGATCCTGCCGGACTACCTGCGCAACGCCGCCACCGACGCCGGCGCCGTCGTCGACTACCGCGACTGGCAGATCGAGCTCGGCCGGCGGTTCCGCGCCCTCAAGCTGTGGTTCGTGCTCCGGTGGTACGGCGCGGAGGGGCTGCGTGCCCACGTCCGCGGCCACGTCGCCCTGGCCCAGGAGCTCGCCGGCTGGGCCGCGGCCGACGAGCGGTTCGACGTCGTCGCGCCGCACCCGCTCTCGCTGGTCTGCCTGCGGCCGCGCTGGCCGGACGGGGTGGACGCCGACGTCGCGACGATGACCCTGCTCGACCGGCTGAACGACGGCGGCGAGGTCTTCCTGACCCACACGACCGTCCGCGGTCAGGCCGTCCTGCGCGTGGCGATCGGCGCGCCGGCGACCACGCGCGCCCACGTCGAGCGGGTCTGGGCGCTCCTCGTCGAGGGGCACGACTGGCTGGCCGCCGACTTCGCCGCCCAGGCCGCCGAGCAGGCGGCGGCCCGTGCCGCCGAGCGGGAGCGGGCCGAGCGCGAGCGCGCCGAACGGGAGCAGGCGGCCGAGCCGGAGCCCGTCGCCCCCGACGAGACCTCGGCCGGCGAGCCCCAGGAGGCCGACAGCCCCGCCTGACCGGTGCGGCGGGGTCTCAGCGCTCCAGGGAGCGAATGAGGCCCTGCTGCACCACCGTGGCGACGTGCCGGCCGTCGGCCGACCAGATGTCGCCGGAGCAGAGCGCCCGGCCGCCCGTCGCCGCCGGGCTGTCGGTCTCGTAGAGGAACCACTCGTCGGCCTGCACCGGCTGGTGGAACCACACGGCGTGGTCGAGGCTCGCGCCCACGTACCGGCCGCCCCAGCCGCCGCCGAGCCGGGCCAGCCCCGCCGACAGCAGTGTCAGGTCGCTGACGAACGTCAGGGCCGCGGCGTGGACGGCGGGCTGCTCGGGCAGGCGGCCCGCCACGCGCATCCACGCGTAGGTCTTCGTGTGCGGCGGGACCTTCGGCGCGCGGGCGAAGGGGTCCTCCATGAGGCGCTGCTCCACCGACCGGCTGATGGCCAGCGCCGCCGAGGCGTGCTCGCCGTAGGGCGCCACCAGCTCGGCCAGCGTGGGCAGCGTCTCCGCCGGTGGCACCTCGGGCATCGGCCGGGTGTGCTCGGCGACCACCGGCTGCGGCGCCGACGCGTCCGCGGTCAGCGAGAAGATCGCGACATCGGCACCGTTGCGCCGCTGCCAGGCGACCACCCGGCGCGTGGTGAAGCTGCGCCCGTCGCGTATCCGGTCCACGGCGTAGCGGATCTCCTCGTGCGGGTCACCGGGCCGCAGGAAGTAGGAGTGCAGCGAGTGCACCGAGCGGTCCTCCGGCAGCGTGCGGGTGGCCGCCATCAGCGCCTGACCGGCCACCTGACCGCCGAAGATGCGCTGCAACGGGCTGCGCGGCGTCCGGCCCACGTAGACGCCGGTGTCGGCCTGCTCGAGGTCCAGCACCGTCATGAGGGCGGCCGCCTGGCTGCCGGCGGTCAGCTCGCCCGCGACCTCGCTCACGAGTCGGTACCCACCTCGTGCACCCGGATCAGGTTGGTGGAGCCGACGGTGTTCGGCGGGCTGCCGGCGACGACGACCACGCGGTCGCCCACCTCCAGGCGGCCGATCGACAGCAGGGAGAAGTCCACCTGCGCCACCATGTCGTCGGTGTGCTCGACCGCGGGCACCAGGAAGGTCTCCACGCCCCAGGAGAGCGCGAGCAGGCTGCGGACGCGGGCGTCCACCGTGAAGGCGAGCAGCGGCTGCCGGGGGTGCAGGGCGGCCAGCCGGCGGGCCGTCTCCCCCGTCTGCGTGAAGGTCGCCAGCGCCTTCACGTCGAGCGACTCGCCGATGTCCCGGGCAGCACGCACGATCGCCCCCGACCGCGAGCGCGAGCGGCGCGCGAGCTCGGGCACCCACAGGTGGTCGCTCTCGACGGCCTCGATGATCCGGTCCATCGTCCGGACCGCACCGATGGGGTACTGCCCCACCGAGGTCTCCCCCGACAGCATGACCGCGTCGGCGCCGTCGAGGACTGCGTTGGCGACGTCGGAGGCCTCCGCACGGGTCGGCCGCGAGTTGGTGATCATCGACTCGAGCATCTGGGTGGCCACGATGACGGGCTTGTTCCGCTCGCGGGCGGCCTGGATGGCGCGCTTCTGCACCAGCGGCACCTGCTCCAGGGCCAGCTCCACGCCGAGGTCGCCGCGGGCGACCATGATGCCGTCGAACGCCTCGACGATGGCGTCGAGGTTGCGGACGGCCTCGGGCTTCTCCAGCTTGGCGATGACGGGGACGTGGATGTCCTCCTGGCGCATGATGTCGCGGACCAGGGCGACGTCGGTCGGCGAGCGCACGAAGGAGAGCGCGATGAAGTCCACGCCCAGGTGCAGCGCGAAGCGCAGGTCCCGCTCGTCCTTGTCCGACAGAGCGGGCACGCTCACCGAGACCCCGGGCAGCGAGAGCCCCTTGTTGTTCGACACCTTGCCGCCCTCGACGACCAGGCAGAAGACGTCGGGGCCCTCCACGCGGACGACGCTGAGCGAGAGGTTGCCGTCGTCGACCAGGAGCCGGTCGCCGACGCGCACGTCGTTGGCGAGGTCCTTGTAGGTGGTCGAGACCCGCTCGGCGGTGCCCTCGACGTCCTCGACGGTGACGCAGACCTGGCTGCCGGTGGCCCAGGTGACCGGCCCGTCGGCGAAGGTGCCGAGGCGGATCTTGGGGCCCTGCAGGTCGGCCAGGATGGCGACGGCGCGCCCGGTGCTGTCGGAGGCCTTGCGCACCAGGTGGTACGCGGCGGCGTGGTCCTCGTGCGCACCGTGGCTGAAGTTCAGCCGGGCGACGTCCATGCCCGACTCGACGAGGGCGGTGACCTGCTCGGCGGAACTGGTGGCCGGACCGAGGGTGCAGACGATCTTCGCGCGGCGGGACATGGGGATAACGCTAGTGCCACGACGAACTACGTGACGGGGCGGGACCGGCGTGTCGGCAGGTCCCGCCCCGTCAGGTGGGGGGTCGGTCGCGGTGCGGTCCGGAGGACCGCGGTGTCACAGCGACGTCAGCGCAGCGCGACCGCCGTGGGGGTCACCGGCCGGGGCAGCATGGACTCCCCCGTCAGCCAGGTGTCGACGCCGGCGGCCGCGGCCCGGCCCTCGGCGATGGCCCACACGATCAGCGACTGGCCACGGCCCACGTCACCGGCGACGAAGACCCCGGGGACGGTGGACATGAACTCCGCGTCGCGGACCACGTTGCCGCGCCCGTCGACCTCCACGCCGAGGCCGTCGACCAGGCCCTCGCGCTGGGCCCCCGTGAAGCCCATGGCGAGGAAGACCAGGTCGGCGGGGAGCTCGCGCTCGGTGCCCTCGACCTTCTGGAAGCGGCCGTCGACCCGCTCCACCTCGTGCAGCAGCAGGGCCCGCACGTTGCCGGCGTCGTCACCGACGAACTTCTCGGTGTTGACCGAGTAGAGCCGCTCGCCGCCCTCCTCGTGGGCGCTCGAGACCCGCATGACCATCGGGTAGGTGGGCCACGGGTTGCTGGCCTCGTCCCGGCGGTCCGGCGGCGCCGGCATGATCTCCAGCTGGGTCACCGAGGCCGCGCCCTGCCGGTGCGCGGTGCCCAGGCAGTCGGCGCCGGTGTCACCGCCGCCGATGATCACCACGTGCTTGCCGTGGGCGTCGATCGGCGGGTCGTCCAGCTCACCGAGCGCCTGCCGGTTGCCCATGGGCAGGTACTCCATGGCCAGGTGGATGCCGGCCAGCTCCCGGCCGGGGGCCGGCAGGTCGCGGCCCACGGTCGCGCCCATGGCCAGCACGACGGCGTCGTGCTCGGCGCGCAGCTGCTCGACGCTCGGGTCGCCGTCCCGCCCGCTGCCGACCTCGACACCGGTGACGAAGCGCGTGCCCTCGGCGCGCATCTGGTCCAGCCGGCGGTCCAGGACGGACTTCTCCATCTTGAACTCGGGGATCCCGTAGCGGAGCAGCCCGCCGACGCGGTCGGCCCGCTCGAAGACGGTGACCTCGTGCCCGGCGCGGGTGAGCTGCTGGGCGGCCGCCAGCCCGGCGGGGCCGGACCCGACGACGGCGACCTTCTTGCCCGTGCGCTCGGCCGCGGACTGCGGCTGCACCCAGCCCTCGTCCCAGGCGCGGTCGATGATCTCCCACTCGATCTGCTTGATCGTGACCGGCGACTCCTGGAGGTTCAGCACGCAGGAGCCCTCGCACGGCGCGGGGCACAGCTTCCCGGTGAACTCCGGGAAGTTGTTCGTGGCGTGCAGCCGCTCGATCGCGTCCTGCCAGTCGTCCCGCCGGGCGAGGTCGTTCCACTCCGGGATCAGGTTCGCCACCGGGCAGGCGTGGTGGCAGAACGGGATGCCGCAGTCCATGCAGCGAGCGGCCTGGGTGCGCACCGCGGCCGTCGGGAAGAGCGGGTCCTCCCCGTTCTCCCGACGGCTGTAGACGTCCTTCCAGTCCAGGAGGCGGACCTCCACGGGCCGGCGCGGCGGCAGCGCGCGCTCGTACTTCAGGAAACCGGTCTGGTCAGCCACGTGCTGCCTCCCTCTGCTGCTCGTTCCACCTGCGGACGACGACGTCAGCCACGTGCCGCCTCCATCACCGCACGGTCGACGTCGGTCCCGGCGGCCTCGGCGGCCCGCCGGGCCTCCAGGGCGCGCCGGTAGTCGCGCGGCATGATCACGCTGAACCGCTCCGACCAACGGCCCCAGTCGGCCAGCAGCGCGCCGGCCACCGTCGACTCGGTGTCCGCGGCGTAGCGGACGAGCACGTCGCGCAGCCACTGCGCGGACTCGACGTCCAGCGGCTCGACGTCGACCATCTCGGGGTTCACCCGGTGCCGGGCGAGGTCGAGCACGTAGCCGATGCCCCCGGACATGCCGGCCGCGATGTTGCGGCCGGTGGCACCGAGGATCACCGCGCGCCCGCCGGTCATGTACTCGAGCGCGTGGTCGCCGACGCCCTCGACGACGGCCAGCGCGCCGGAGTTGCGCACGCAGAACCGCTCGCCGACCCGGCCGCGCAGGAAGATCTCCCCGCCGGTCGCGCCGTAGCCGATGACGTTGCCCGCGATGACGTTGTCCTCGGCGAGGAAGGGCGCCTCCCGGGACGGCCGGACGACGATCCGCCCGCCGGAGAGGCCCTTGCCGACGTAGTCGTTGGCGTCGCCGAAGAGCCGCATGGTGATGCCGCGCGGCACGAAGGCGCCGAAGGACTGGCCGGCCGACCCGCCGAAGGTCAGATCGATGGTGCCGTCGGGCAGCCCCTCCCCGCCGAAGCGGCGGGTGACCATCGACCCGAGCATCGTGCCGACGGTGCGGTTGACGTTGCGCACCGGCAGCTCGAGGCTGACCGGCCGCGCGTCGAGCAGCGCGCCCTCGCACAGCTGGATCAGGGTCTGGTCCAGCGCGACGTCGAGCCCGTGGTCCTGGGTGCGGACCGCGCGCCGCGGGGCGCCCTCGGGCAGCTCGGGCACGACGAGGACCGGCGCCAGGTCCAGGCCCGCCGCCTTCCAGTGGTCCACGGCCTGGCGGGTGTCGAGCAGCTCGGCGTGGCCGACGGCCTCGTCGATGGAGCGGAAGCCCAGCTCGGCCAGGTAGGAGCGCACCTGCTCGGCGAGGAACTCGAAGAAGGTGACGACGAACTCCGGGCGCCCGGTGAACCGCTTGCGCAGCTCCGGGTTCTGCGTGGCCACGCCGACCGGGCAGGTGTCCAGGTGGCACACCCGCATCATCACGCAGCCGGAGACCACCAGGGGCGCGGTCGCGAAACCGAACTCCTCGGCCCCGAGCAGCGCCGCGACGATCACGTCCCGGCCGGTCTTCATCTGCCCGTCGACCTGCACCACGATGCGGTCGCGCAGCCCGTTGGCCAGCAGCGTCTGCTGGGTCTCGGCCAGCCCGAGCTCCCACGGGGAGCCGGCGTGCTTGAGCGAGGTCAGCGGCGCGGCGCCGGTCCCGCCGTCCATCCCCGAGATGAGGACGACGTCGGCGTGCGCCTTGCTCACGCCCGCCGCGACCGTCCCGACGCCCACCTCGGCGACGAGCTTGACGTGCACCCGCGCCTGGTCGTTGGCGTTCTTCAGGTCGTGGATGAGCTGCTTGAGGTCCTCGATCGAGTAGATGTCGTGGTGCGGCGGCGGGCTGATCAGCCCGACGCCCGGCGTCGAGTGCCGGGTGCGCGCCACCCACGGGTAGACCTTGCCGCCGGGCAGCTGGCCGCCCTCGCCGGGCTTGGCCCCCTGCGCCATCTTGATCTGGATGTCGTCGGCGTTGACCAGGTACTCGCTGGTGACGCCGAACCGGCCCGAGGCGACCTGCTTGATCGCCGAGCGGCGCAGGTCGCCGTTCGGGTCGGGCGTGAACCGGTCGGGGTCCTCACCGCCCTCGCCGGTGTTCGAGCGGCCGCCGAGGCGGTTCATCGCGATGGCCAGGGTCTCGTGCGCCTCCTGCGAGATCGAGCCGTAGCTCATCGCGCCGGTGTTGAAGCGCTTCACGATCTCGCTCGCGGGCTCGACCTCGTCGAGCGGGACGGGCGGGCGGACCCCGGTCCGCAGCGTGAACAGGCCGCGCAGGGTGGCGGCCTCCTCGGACAGCTTGTCGACCGACTGCGTGTACTTCTCGAAGACCTCGTACTGCCGCGACCGGGTGGCGTGCTGCAGCAGGAACACCGTCTCGGGGTTGAACAGGTGCACCTCGCCCTCGCGGCGCCACTGGTACTCCCCGCCGGTCTCCAGCCGGCGGTGCGCCCGCTCGGTGGGGTTCACCGGGTAGGCCCGGCGGTGGCGCATGGCCACCTCCTCGGCCAGGACGTCGATGCCGACGCCGCCCAGGGGTGCGGAGGTGCCGGTGAAGTACTCGTCGACGACCTCGCGGGACAGCCCGACGGCCTCGAAGATCTGCGCCATCGTGTACGAGCCGACGGTCGAGATGCCCATCTTGCTCATCACCTTGAGGACGCCCTTGCCCAGCGCCTTCACCACGTTGCGCACCGCCTGGGCGGGCTCGACGCCGGTGAGGTGGCCGTCGCGGATGAGGTCCTCGATCGACTCGAACGCCAGGTAGGGGTTGACCGCGGCCGCCCCGTAGCCCAGCAGCAGCGCGACGTGGTGCACCTCGCGGCAGTCGCCGGACTCGACGACGAGGCCGACCTCCATGCGGGTCTTCTCCCGCACCAGGTGGTGGTGCACCGCGGCGGTCATCAGCAGCGACGGGATCGGGGCGCGCTGCTCGTCGCAGTCCCGGTCGGAGAGCACGATGATCCGGGCGCCGGCCGAGATCGCCTTGGAGACCTTGGTGCGCAGCTGCTCCACGGCCTCGGCCAGGGCGGTGCCGCCGCCGTTGACGTCGAAGTGACCGGTGATCCGGACGGCGGCGTAGCCGGGCAGGTCGCCGTCGTCGTCGATGTGCAGGATCTTGGCCAGCTCGTCGTTGTCGATGACCGGGAACGGCAGGTGCACCTGCCGGCAGGACGCCGGGGTGGCGGTGAGCAGGTTCTGCTCGGGCCCGAAGGTGCGGCCCAGGCTGGTCACCAGCTCCTCGCGGATGGCGTCCAGCGGCGGGTTGGTCACCTGGGCGAACAGCTGCCCGAAGTAGTCGTAGAGCAGCCGGGAGCGGTCCGACAGCGCCGCGATCGGGGTGTCGGTGCCCATCGAGCCGATCGGCTCGGCGCCGCTGGCCGCCATGGGGGTGACCAGCATGCGCAGGTCCTCCTCGGTGTAGCCGAAGAGCATCTGCCGGCGGACGACGGACTCGTGGCTGGGGCGCGAGCGGCGGCGCTCGGGCAGCTGCGGCAGGTGGACCAGACCGGCGTGCAGCCAGTCCTCGTACGGGTGCTCGGCGGCCAGCGCGCCCTTGACCTCCTCGTCGGAGACGATCCGCCCCGACGCGGTGTCGACGAGGAACATGCGGCCCGGCTGCAGCCGGCCCTTGGCGACGACGTCGGCGGCCGGGATGTCGAGCACGCCGACCTCGCTGGCCATGACCACCAGGTCGTCGCGGGTGTGCCACCAGCGGCCCGGGCGCAGGCCGTTGCGGTCGAGCACCGCCCCGATCAGCGTGCCGTCGGTGAAGCAGACGGCGGCCGGCCCGTCCCAGGGCTCCATGATCGAGGAGTGGAACCGGTAGAAGGCCCGCCGGGCCGGGTCCATCTCGTCGTGGTTCTCCCACGCCTCGGGGATCATCATCAGCACCGCGTGCGGCAGCGAACGGCCCGACAGGTGCAGCAGCTCGAGCACCTCGTCGAAGGTGGCCGAGTCGCTGAAGTCGCTGGCGGTGACCGGGAAGATGCGGTCCAGCCCTAGCTCGGCGGCGGTGCCGGCCGGGCCGTCGAACAGCTCGGTGGCGAGCTTGGCCTCGCGGGCGCGCATCCGGTTGCGGTTGCCCTTGATGGTGTTGATCTCGCCGTTGTGCGCGATGAACCGGAACGGGTGCGCCAGCGGCCAGCTCGGGAAGGTGTTGGTGGAGAACCGGCTGTGCACCAGCGCGATCGCCGACTCGTAGCGCTCGTCGCGCAGGTCGGGGAAGAACAGCGGCAGCTGATCGGTGGTCAGCATCCCCTTGTAGGTGATCGTCCGCGACGACAGCGAGGCGATGTACAGGGAGCTGCCCGCGTCGACCGCGGCGCGCTCGGCCCGCTTCCGCAGCACGAACGACCGGCGCTCCAGGCGGGTGACGCCGTTGCAGACGACGTTGCCGCCGAAGGCGCGCTCGTCGGCGCGGGCGCCCATCGTCTCGGCGACGAAAACCTGGGCGAAGTGCGGCATGACCGCCCGGGCCGTGGGGCCGAGGTCGGCGCCGTCGGGGTCGACCGGGACGTCGCGCCAGCCGAGGACGGTGAGCCCCTCCTCCTCGGCGAGACGGGCGACCTCCTCGTAGCGGGCGGCCCGCTCGGCCTCGTCGGTGGGCAGGAACGCGATGCCGACCGAGTACTCGCCCAGCGGCGGCAGGTCGAAGCCGACCTCGGCGCGCAGCAGCGCGTCCGGGACCTGGGTGAGGATCCCGGCGCCGTCACCGGAGTTCGGCTCGGAGCCGGCGGCCCCGCGGTGGTCGAGGTTGTGCAGCGCGGTCAGGCCGGCCTGCACGATGCGCCGGCTCTTGCGACCGCGGGCGTCGGCCACGAAGGCGACACCGCAGGCGTCCTTGTCGTTGGCCGGGTCGTAGAGGCCGGACGGTGCGGGCACGGCCGAGAACGGCACGGCCGGCGGCACGGCGCTGGTGCTGGTCGCCGCGGTGGCGGGGGCGGGAAGGTCGGTCATGTCACTCCCGTCGTCGGCGCACCGTCGTCCCTCGCGGGCGAGGGGTGGGACGGGGGCGGGGGCC